>DATEKZ010000629.1:0-5430 GCA_035277185.1 Verrucomicrobiia bacterium | reverse complement strand
TGCTCAACAGCGACCCGAACAACATGACCGCCCACAAGATGCTCGCGGAAGGGGCGCTCGCCGTGGATTTGCCGCGTACCGCGGCTTTGTCGCTCGAAATCGTTTTCAAAAACGCGCCCGAACGCGACGTGGCCGTGAAACTCGGCCAGGCCCTGGGCCGCGCCGGCCTGGGCAACCGGGCTGAATCGATCCTGAGCGAACTGGCGGCGATGTTCCCCAACGACCAGGAAATCGCCCAGGTGTTGAAGCACGTCTCGGCAAAACGGACCCTCAGCGAGGGCGGCTATGAGGCCCTGGAAGACGGCAGCGGATCGTACCGGGACATATTGAAAGACAAGGAAGAGGCCGTCTCTCTCGAGCAGGAGAAACGCGAGGTCAAGACGGATGATGTCGCCGACCGGCTGCTGATCGAGTTGGAACAACGCATCGTCGCCGAGCCGAAGAACATGAAGCTGCTCCGCACCGCCGCCGAACTCTATACCCAGAAGAAGCAGTTCGACAAAGCGTTGGAGTACTACGACCGGATCTTTTCAACTGAAGGCGTTTCCGATCCAACGTTGGAGCGCGCCATTGCGGAGACGACCGTCCGCAAGTTCGACCACGCATTGTCCAGGTTGGACCCCCAGGCACCCGACCACGCCGAGCAGGCCGCGCGCATTCAGGCCGAACGCACGGCTTACGAACTCGACGAATGCCGCAAACGCGCCGAGAAATATCCGAACGACCTGCAAATCCGATTTGACCTCGGCGTGCTTTACTTCAAGGCGGGCAGGCTGAGCGAGGCGATCCAGGAATTCCAAAAGGCCCAGAACAATCCGCACCGCCGGATTCAGGCGATGAATTATCTGGGCCAATGTTTCTCCCGTCGCGGCATGAACGACCTCGCCGCCCGCACTTTTCAGAATGCGATTCGGGAAAAGGTGGTCTTCGACGACGAAAAGAAAGACCTGATCTATTCGCTGGGCTGCATGTTCGAGAAGATGGGCAAGGCCGAGGAAGCGATCGAACAGTTCAAACTCATCTACGAAACGGACATCGGCTACCGGGACGTGGCCGCGAAGGTGGACGCCTACTACGCCGGCAAGCAGTGAATCTCCGCCACCGTGGACACAATCCCGCTCGCGGATTCGTCGTCTCGAAGTTCGCGACTGGCTTGACCCGGCGTTGCGAAACCAATCATTTGCATCGGTGTTCAAACCGACTATGAGAACCGGAATCCGGTGGATTGTCTTCCTCCTCTTTATCCAAACCGCTGTCGGACAGACGCTCCGTTCGTTGATCTTTGCCAACTCCGGCACAAATCTGGTGCGTTTCGACCTCGATCCGGCGATGGTGCAGTCGCCGGACGTTCCGGGCGCTCCGGTTCCCGCAGGCTCGCGGTTCTCCGTGCAACTTTACTTTGGCCCGGCCGGAACAACGGACGAATCGGCCCTCCTTTCTTTGGCTTCGCCGCCGATTCATCTTGTCCTCGACGGACGGTACAACGGCGGCGTGGTAAACGTCGATCCGGGTCTTCCTCCGGGGGACACCGCCGTATTTCAAGTTCGATCATGGGAGACGGTTTACGGGACCTCGTACGAGCAAGCCTCCGCGAACGGAGGCTACCTGGGAACAACCCCTCTGTTCACTCGCTCCTGGACGGGATTGCCGCCGGGTACGGCCATCCCTTTGGCGGCGCCGGAGTTCTTCGTACGGCAGGTTCCCGAGCCTTCGTCCATTGTTCTGGGTATGGCAGGCGCCCTTCTGTTTGTTCGCATGCGAAGACGCAAGCACGTCGCTGCGAACCCAACGGGTTGCGGCCGCTGGAGAATGAAGAAACCGGGCCAGGACGAACGGTGACTATCCGCGCCGATTCATCTCTGGCGCTGTAAGAGGAAGGTGGCCAATGACTCTAACGCCCCGGCTCTCTCTCCAAACATTTCGAGCGCCGCAAATGCGCGGGTCGTCAGTCGCTGCGCGATCTTGCGCGACTCTTCCAGCCCAACAATGGCCGGATAGGTCGCCTTCCGCGCGGCCGTGTCCTTGCCCGCCGTCTTGCCGAGCTGTTCGCTCGTCTGCGTGATGTCGAGGATGTCGTCGATGATCTGAAAGGCCAGGCCGACGTTGTAACCGAAGACCGTCAGCGCTTTCAGCCGGGCGCCTGTGCAGTTCGCGCTCATGCCACCCAAACGGACCGACCCGCACAGCAACGCCGATGTCTTTCGCTCGTGGATGTACTTTAACTCACCGGCCGAAATCTTCTTCCCCTCGCCTTCCAGGTCGGCGACCTGACCCGCGATCAGTTGAAGCGATCCTGCCGCGTGCGCCATTTCGAGGATAATGTTCCGATGCGAATAACGCGGCCAACCCTGGCACTTCGCCACAATCTCAAACGCCTGGGTCAGCAGCGCATCGCCCGCGAGGATCGCAATCCCTTCGCCGAAGACCTTGTGGTTGGTCGGTTTCCCCCGTCGATAGTCGTCGTCGTCCATGGCCGGCAGATCATCGTGGATGAGCGAGTAGGTGTGGATGCACTCGATCGCGCAAGCCAGTGGCATCGCGTCTTCCAACGAGCCTCCACACGCCTCAGCCGCCGCAAGGCAAAGCACCGGGCGCATCCGCTTGCCGCCGGCAAAGAGCGAATAGCGCATCGCCTTGTGAAGGGTCGTTGGCCGGGTGGTTGCCCTCGGCAGAAAACGATCCAGGGCGCGATTGACGGCGTCGGTGTGATCGGACAGATAGGCTTGCAGATCAAACGGCTGAGGATGACGCGCGCCGGCCCTCGTGGCAGTTGCTGGCATGGGGCGTTTTTAGGGAAAGTCCCCTTGGGGCGCAAGCGTTGACTGGCGCGCCGGCTGGCCTGGCGGTCGCGTCATGCCGCCTGAATCGGTTGTGTCTGAACGGCTTCCCTCCCCTGAAGGCCGACCCGGCCCGCCTGTTCTCGCGTCGTTTCGCGTTGTTTTGCGGATTGACACCCACGGACGCCAAAACTAGTCTCCCTGCCCCTGACTTGAAGGCCGAAGCTGGCAATGGATGCCCGCCGGTGCCCAAGTCCCTGAGAGGAAGTGAAGCAGTTTTGACCGAGATTAAACTCAAGAAGGGCGAATCGGTAGAGAAGGCTCTGCGGCGATTGAAGAAGAAGATCGACCGCGAAGGAGTCCTCAAGGAGGTCCGCAACCACCGGCACTACGAGAAGCCAAGCGAACGCCGCCGTCGCAAGATGAAGATGGCGCGTTTTTCGGCCATGTTGAGCGCCCGTTACGCCGATCTGTAATGGATCGATTTTCCCGGGGCCGAGTGCGGTCCGAGTCAGAAGCGCACTCGGCCCCTTTTTATGTATTCCCTCTCGACGTGCTGGAATTCACATCGCCACACGGATGGCCGCGCCATGCTGCGCGAGATTCGCGATCTCGGTTTCGATTACGCGGAACTGAGCCACGGCATCCGCATCAGTCTCCTGCCCGGAATCATCGAGGCGGTGGACGCCGGTGAAATCAGGATCTCCACGCTGCACAATTTCTGTCCCCTGCCCATCGGCGTGACTCAGGCCAACCCGAACCTGTTCAAATTCTCCGCGCTGGACGGTCGCGAAAGAGAAAACGCCTGGCGCCATTCGCTCAAGACGCTCGAAACGGCGCAACGAGTGAAAGCGCAACTGGTCGTGCTCCACCTCGGCAGCATCGACATGAAGGAGTACACCGACAAGCTGATCGACATGGTCGGCGCGGGCCTCAATCAGACTCCCAAGTACGAGATGCTCTGCGCCGAAGTCATGGACAAGCGCGAGCAGAAAAAAGAGCGTCAGGTCCGGCTCGCCCATGAAATGCTGGTCCGGCTGGCGACGGAGGCGAAAGCGCGCGGGCTCAAGCTCGGCATCGAGAACCGCGAGGCGCTGGAGGAGATACCGTTCGAAAGTGACTTCACCCTGTTCTTCAAGGAGTTTCCCGACCCTGCGATTTGCTACTGGCACGACACGGGCCACGCGCAGATCAAGGAGAATCTCGGATTCATTCATCACGGTATGCATCTCGGTTCGGTTGCGGATCGGCTGGCCGGCTTCCATATTCACGACGTGCAGTTCCCCGCGCGGGACCACTGCCCGCCCGGCTCGGGCGTGATCGATTTCGCCGCGCTCAAGCCGATGGTAAAACCGGAACACATCAAGGTTTTCGAGCTGAACCCCGGCGTCGCGGTCGACGACTTGAAACGCGGCGTGGCTCATCTGAAGGGCATCTGGGGCGACGAGTGAGTGCGGTTCGCAAAATCCTGGGCGTCGCGTGGAGGCCGGCGGTTTGCGCGCTGCTCATGGTCTGGATTCTCCACGCGATTTTCCTCAATGAGGGAAGACTCTCCTGGCAGCGGGAGGGCCAATCCTGGGACGCGCTGGCACGCCCGGAACAGTGGCACGTCGCCTGGTCGCGGGGTCCACGGGAGCTTTGGCAGACGCTGACGCTGGTTGAGCCGGAGGCCCTGTTGCTTTCGATCCTCTTCATGGGGCTGACGATTCTAATCGGTGTGATCCGCTGGCGGATGGTGTTGCGGGTGCACGGCCTGCACCTGTCCTTCGGACGGGCGACGGAGATTTCGCTCGTCGCTCATTTTTTCAACTCGTTCCTCCTGGGATCAACGGGGGGCGACCTGCTGAAGGCGTATTACGCCGCGCGCGAAACGCATCACAAAAAGACCGAGGCCGTGGTGACGGTGTTCGTGGACCGTCTCGTCGGGTTGTTTGCCATGCTGTCGTTTGCCGGGCTGATGATGTTGCCTAATCTGCAACTGCTCTTCAGCCATCCCCGCCTCGCCGCGGTTGCCTGGTTCATTCTGGCGATGCTGCTCGGGTGCGGTTTGATGGTCGGAGCGTCGTTCTGGGGAGGCGTTTCGTGGACGTTGCCTCGCGCCAGGCAGTGGGTGCGCCGGCTGCCCAAGGGAGAATTGCTTGAGCGTTCTCTCGATGCCTGCCGTGAATTCGGACGCGACCGGGGCTTTCTCTTCCGGGCCATGACCCTTTCGATGGCGGCGAATGCGGTTTGCGTTTTTCAGATTCTGGCGCTGGCGTGGGGGCTGAAGTTGGCGATTTCTCCGGTTGCGCTCTTCGTCATTGTCCCGATCATCATTTGCATTTCGGCCCTGCCCGTCACGCCCAGCGGACTGGGCGTGCGCGAAAACCTGTACGTGCTGATGCTGGCCGTGCCGGAGATCAACGTGCCGGCGACACAGGCGTTGTCACTCTCCTTGCTGGCCTACGCCGGCAGTTTGTTCTGGAGCGCGACCGGCGGTGTCGTTTATCTGACCTTGAAGAGACGCCATCAGTTGGACGAAGTTACCGAGGCGCGTGTCGCCGGCGCGAACTGAACGCCGCGCACCCACCGCGATAGAGCACGCTTGTCATGCAAAATACCGCTTTGCGAATCGTTCGGCGGCTGCAGTCCGCAGGCCACGAAGCGTACTGGG
>DATEKZ010000628.1:0-2448 GCA_035277185.1 Verrucomicrobiia bacterium | reverse complement strand
CTCCGACCGGTCGCCGAACTGGATGGCGCCGGCAACGTCGTCAGCGAATTCGTCTATGGCACGCACGAGAACGTGCCGGAATATTTAATCAAGGGCGGGCAAACCTACCGTATCATTTGCGATCATCTGGGAAGTCCGCGGCTAATGGTCAACGCAGCCGACGGACAGATCGCGCAACGGATGGACTACGACGCCTTTGGCCGCGTGCTGGCCGACACGTCGCCGGGATTTCAGCCCTTCGCATTTGCAGGCGGTCTCTACGACCACGCCACGAGCCTCGTGCGCTTCGGCGTCCGCGACTACGACGCCGAGAGTGGCCGTTGGACGGCGAAGGACCCGATTCTGTTCGCGAGCGGCCAGGCGAATCTTTACGCCTACGTACACAGCGACCCGGTCAATCGCGTTGATCCCTCTGGACTTCAGGAGAGGCACTATGGGGATCAGGTGTGCAGGAATTTTTCGGCAAAGCGTTCCCCGGAAGAAACAAAGAGACTCGAAGAATTCAATAAACGAATCGAGAAGTCCCGAAAGGAGGATGCCAAGAGGAAATACAAATCCTCCTCGAACAATGATGAGGACGATGATCTCGATGACCTCGAAATCCAGCGCTGACAATTCGCGCGTCCATTAGATTAGACTAGCGCAAACTGTGTAATAATTGCTACACACTCGGTACTAGCTCAAGCCTCGCGAGCGCGTCCAGGGTCGCGTTTCTTTGCTCCCAGGCTTCATGGCCCAGGTAGTCTTTCGGCAGCAATAGCTCCGGAAGCAACGGGTCGGAATCGACGGCGTTTAGCCATGCCAATTGGTTTTCCGCCAGCCAGCCATGGACCTCGGCTGGCTTGGCGTTGCCGCATCGAGCCAGTTTCCGCCCGCGCTCGGCCAATTCGCATACCCGCTGGTATCGTCGGTTGATTGCCGTGAAGTCCCAAGCGCTCTGGATCAGGTCCTCATCCGTGTCTGAACCCGTCGGCCGTCCTTCGATCACCACAAACGTTTCCGGCGTCAACATCAGTCTCCGAAGCGGCAGGTTTTCGTCAGTGACAGGATCCGGCGAAAGCCAGACGCTGTGTTGGAGGTAGCCGAAGCGGGAACGACGCAGCCAGCGCCACAATCGAAGCCGAAGTGTCTGATTGCGCGATGGCAGATCGAACATAAGGAGACGCCAGCGCCGGTCCCAGGGGCGTTCCCAGCGCCGGGCCGGATCAACCCCGCCAACTGCGGCCAGGCGTCCCTCAGGCGTGGCGTGCAATCTTCGATCGCGGCCGGAGCCGCGGCTTGCCAAAAATCGCGCGCGTTCCAGTTGCTTGAGACACGGGCGCAAACGGAGGTTGTAATCCCACGCCTCAAAGCCTTGCAGGAGGTTGTGTGCCGTCGGGCGGGCCAGCAGATCCAGCGCGCGGAGGAGGAGAGGCCACCAGTTTTCGGACTGAATCACGGATTTCATGGGTACAATTGTTGTAATAATTGCTACATAAATCGTTCAGGGCGTGGTCGTCGGCAGTTTCTATCGAAGGCGTGAGTCGCGCAGGAATTGAGCGTGTCCGTCCAGCATCAGGCGGTTGCGACCGCGTGAATGGGCGGCCAGACCCTTCAGTTCGGGCGGCACTATTGGAATCGTGTTAGGGAAATACGGGTCCACGACGAGCTCGACATCGGACGGGGACTCCGGCCGGCCGGCTTGCGGGTTGTTGGCCGCGCGCAAATCCACCAATGCCTGTTCGGGAGTCTTGCCCCAGAAATTGTCGATCTCCACGGGATCATTCGTGCGATCGAATCGCCATAGCCAATAAGAAACCCGCGACCGGTGATCCGGGGGGCGGGCGACCTGCACGGCCTGCGTCGCGTCGCGGAGTGGTGGCGCCAGGGTCCCGGGACACATCCAAATGGCGTCGTTTCCGAGTTGATTGCTCAACACGATCGCGGCCCAGCCACCACGCGGGTCCGACGGGGGCCAGCTCGTCCAGGGGCGGTAACCCAGTGACGTTTTAAGGTCGCGGCGATCCGGAAACCGGTCGTGGTGTTCAGAAAGATACAAGCGGAATCCGAGATCGATCTGGCGGATATTCGAGAGGCACGCAACCTGACGAGTCCGTTCCTTCGCGCGCGCCAACGCCGGCAACAGGAGGGAAGCAAGGATGGCGATGACAGCGATGACGATGAGGAGTTCGATGAGCGTAAAGGCAAGAGACAGGGAACGACGGACGAACGGCGCATCCCGATCGAGGGCGGTACCGTTGTTATCCGGGCTTCGAACTGGTTTCGACGTTCTCAAACCGAAGTGTCAATCCCCTGGGAGCGCAAACGTCACATAGGCATCGCCGCTCTTTGTGCCCATTTTTCCTCCGCCACAGGCGATCACCACAAACTGCCGGCCTTTCGCCATGTAAGTAGCGGGAGTCGCATAGCCGCCGGCGGGGAGTTTGGCGTGCCAGAGCACTTTGCCCG
>DATEKZ010000627.1:0-5420 GCA_035277185.1 Verrucomicrobiia bacterium | reverse complement strand
ACAAATAGATGCGTCCGTCTGCCGCGACCGGCGACGCATAGTAGCTTCCCTGCGCGTTCAACCGTTCCTGGGCGTAAACCGGTTTTCCCGTCGTCGCGTCGAAACACGAGATCATCCCGCCGTCTTTCACGAGGTAAACCCGGCCGCGGTAATGGAGCGGCGACGGCACGTAAGGCAGTCCGCGCTCAAACCTCCACGCGACGTGCGTTTCCGTGACATCTCCGTGCCCGCCGGGTTTCGCCGCGAGGAGCACGTTTTCGCCGCGCTTCATCAGGCCCGCGATGGCGTCCCAATCTTCGCGCTCCAGCTTGCCATCGCCATCGATGTCCTGCGACTTGAACCAGATGGCACCGTCGGAGAACTCGTCTGGCGTGATGATCCCGTCGCGGTTCTTGTCCTGCTTTTCGGCCACGCCTTCCCAACGC
Source organism: Verrucomicrobiia bacterium (assembly GCA_035277185.1). GTDB lineage: Bacteria > Verrucomicrobiota > Verrucomicrobiia > Limisphaerales > AV2 > DATEKZ01. Next base: position 4,995 of record DATEKZ010000627.1, on the reverse strand, counting down.
GGCCAGGGGGCGTCGGACTTGCCGGGCGACCAGCCGGCACAGAAGATCAGGCCGTCGCCGAGCACGGGAGTCGTGCAGGTGTAGGACGGCAGGCCGCTCACCGTCCAGCGCTCCGCGCCGGTCTTCAGGTCGTACGCTTTGAGCGTGATCGATCCAGCCATAACCACTTCCGCGACGCCGTCGTGTTTTGAGAGGACAGGTGTTCCGTAGCTGCTCGGCGAATCGGGCCGGGGCGTTTCCCAGGCCTTTTTCCCGTCGCCCAATCCAACGGCCAGGAGCGACGAATTCTGCGCCTGATCGCGGTTCACGATCACCAGATCGCCCGCGACGAGCGGTGAACTCCCCGAGCCAAAACCGCCGCCCATGACCACCGCCGGAAGCGGGTGCCGCCACAGCTCCTTTCCGTCGAAGTCGTAACACACGAGACCACACGACCCGAAGTAACTGACCACCCTTCTGCCGTCCGTCACCGGCGTCGAAGCGGCCGGGCTGCCTTCCGACTGATGAAAGTCCTCGATCTTTTCCGCCGGCGCGACGCGCGCCCACAACAGGCGGCCATCACGACGGTCGTAACTGCGCGTCTCCAGTTTACCGTTGCTGAATGTGGTGAGAAAAAGACGATCACCCCATACGCACGGCGAGGACGGGGACCAGGGCACATCGATTTTCCAGGTCACGCCTTCCCCCGGTCCGAACTTTGCCGGCGGTTTGGCGAACTCCGAAACACCCGAAGCATTCGGCCCGCGAAACGCCGGCCAGTTCGAAGGATCGCCGGCCGACGCAGCGGCAACGCCGACACTCAAAGAAAAGAGGAGAGAGATGATCGCTTTCATATTGAAACGGCCTGGAGGGTGTCGGTTCAGGACACGAAATGCAAGCGTTCGACTTCCCGTATGGGGCGACGACGCGGGACTGAAACTTGAAATCGGTGACTTGGAGGATGTGACACATATTGACTCTTCTGCAGCGCTCTGATTATGAGCGTAACGAAAAGCGGTGGAGGACCACCGCAGTCCAGGACGCTGCCGCGTTGTCTCATGACTCCCAATTGCGCGAAGCGTCCTGGAGTGCGCCAGCCCTCTGGCGCTATGGGAGCACCGCGGGGAAAACGGGGGCAGTTGGAAAGTTTGAACGCAACGCCAAACGGAAAGCCGCTGCTGGACCTATCGTTTGCCGGCGGACGGCAGCGGCCGCACGCTGACTTCCTTGAACCACACCACGTCGCCGGGATCATGGTTCTGCAGGCCGATGTAGCCCGCCTCCGGACGTTTCGGTTCCCGTTTCGGCTCGTGCCATTGCTTTTGCGGTGGCAGGTCCGGACTTGCGGGATCGAAACTGGTGACGCGTTGCTCGTCGAGGTCCACAAAGATTTTCTCGCCGGCGAGTGTGATGATCATCGTTCTCCATTCGCCGGATTTCCTGGAAGTGCCCGACGAACGGGCGAGCGAATAGACGGCGCCTGTGCCATGAGCCGGATCGCCCGCGTCTGAAATCTGGACTTCGTAGCCGCGATGCACGGCAAACCACGGTCCCTCCTCGCGCGCCGCCGAGGCCTGCATCTTCTCCATGGACTCCTTCGATATCTTGCCAGCTGCGTCGCGATCAAACGCGGCGCCAGGCTTGCCGATCCGATTTAGAATTCCGTCGGCGATCCGCACGTAAACCCCCGCATTTGATCTTTCGTCCTTGGCTTTGAACACGACGCGAACCTGGCAATTGCCCAGACGTTCCTTCTTGTAAACCAACAACCCGAGCCCCTTCGGATCGCATTCGGTTCGCAACGCGCCGTCGTCCACCACAAACCCGCCCCAGCCTGTGTGCACCCAATTCGGGTCCATCTTGCCGTCCGTGATCAAGGGCAACTGACGCCACGCCGGCTCCGATTTGGATTCCGCGCCATGCAGGACTGGCGAAGTGCACGCCAATGCAGCGATCAATGAAACAACGGCCCGCTTGGACATGCTTTTACGAGAGAAAATTGGGTTGGGTTCGGCGTTCATGCGTCGAGGCTGGAACAGGAGTCGCCTTGCGTCAATTTCTAATGCTGGTGCCAGCAGCGCGGGGGAAACGGGCAATGAAAAGCGGTGGAGGGCCACCGCAGTCCAAGACGCTGGCGCGTTGCCCGATGACTTCCGGACTGCGCGAAGCGTCCTGGAGTGCGCCAGCCCTCTGGGGCTTTGGGGGCAGCGCAGATGGGACTCGGTTCGGAAAGGTTGGGTGCGGATGGGAGGTGGTGCCGCCACGCTTGCACCGATTGCTCCGGCCTGCAAAATTCAAATTGATCCATGAAACCTCCCCCTCCTTCCAATCTCATTACGCGCCGGGATTTCGTGCGCACGACGTCCGCGCTGGCGGCAACCACGCTGGCGGGCCGACTTTGCAGCACGACACGGGCGGCGGATGCCACTGCGCCGTCCCCTGCAAAAACGGCTCCGTCAAAGCCCGCTGGCTCCGCTTACCCGCATCCCTTTCTTACACCCGCCGACGAATTCAGGGACGTGTCCCGCGGCGATCCCAAGCCCCACACGCTCACGGGCAACGCCCTCGTTCAGGCGCGCCTTACACCGGAGACGTGGCGGCTGGAGATTATCGCCTACGAGACACCGAATCCCGCCATCAAGGAGTCGGCCGGCCTCAGCAAGCCGCTCACACTCGCGGACGGATCTGCGCTGGACCTGCCCGCGTTGCTCGAACTCGGCAAGAAGCACGAAGTGAAGTTCCTCAAGGCCATGCAGTGCCTCAACATTCCCACGCCACTCGGCCAGGGCTTGTGGGAAGGCGTGCCCTTGCGTGACGTGCTGCGGCTCTGCGGCACGATACGGAACGTGCGCCGCATCTACTACTGGGGTTTTCACAACAATGACCCCAGGCAGCTTTTCCAGTCTTCGCTCAGCTACACGCAGGCGATGGAGACGCCGCCGGGTGAACTACCCGCCTTCCTCGCCTACCGGCTCAACGGCGAACCCATCCCGCTGATCCGCGGCGGCCCCGTGCGAATGATCATTCCGTGGGCGCACGGATTCAAATCGATCAAGTGGCTCCAGCGCATCGTCGTCACGAATGACTACAAGGCCAACGACACGTATGCCGAACAGAACAACGATCCCGAGTCGCACCTGAAGACGGCGGCCTATCTTGACGACCTCCCGGCGAAAATTCCCGCCGGCCAGCCGCTGTTGATCAGCGGCCTTGTCATCTCGGGTTTGTCGGGATTGAAATGTGTCGAGTATTTGCTAAGCCGTGAGAACTCCAAACCCGGCGCGCCAACTGAGCATGACGCCGGGCAATGGATCGAGTGCCGCCTCGAAGATCCCCCGGCGGATTGGGGCACCGTCCTTCCCGCCGGGGTATCTTCCCGGCAAGTTCTCGGCTTCGATCCCAATACCGGCCGGCCCGCGACCTGGCCGTTGCGTTACAGCATGGTTTCCTGGTCCGTCACGCTCAAGGGACTGGCTCCCGGCCGGTGTGCCGTGCGCGCCCGCGCCGTGGACCTGAACGGCTTCGCACAACCCGAGCCGAGGCCCAATCAAAAGGCCGGCGTAAACGCCCTCGACGCGCGCGAGTTTGAGGTGGTGTAGTCGGGTCACGCCGGTCGAAAAGCGGTGGAGGACCACCGCAGTCCAGGACGCTGCCGCGTTGTCTCATGACTCCCCAATGCGCGAAGCGTCCTGGAGTGCGCCAGCCCTCTGGCGCTTCGGGCGCAGCGCGGGGCGAGCGGGAGACGCTCGAAAACGTTGAGGCCGCATGCTCTTTCCCAATTTGTTCCCGCCTGATTCTCTGCTATCGTCGGCCCTCTGATGAGAATGATTTTGCTCTTGGTTGCGGTTTGAACAGTCATGCCCTCCATCATCACTGCCTCTGAAATTACAGTGCGCTACGGCGAACGCGCCGTGCTTGACGCCGCCACGCTCGGTATCGACGAAGGCGACCGCATCGGACTGGTCGGACGCAACGGCTGCGGCAAGACGACGTTCCTCCGCGTCCTCGCCGGGTTGCAATCACCCGACAGCGGCGAAGTCTCGCGGCGGCGCAACCTTGTCGTGACCTATCTGCCGCAGGACTTCATGCTCGATGCGACCAGGTCGGTGGCGGAAAATATCCGTGACGGCGCGAGGCCGGTGCTCGATTTGATCGCGGAGTTCGAATCGCTGCCGCATGACACGAAGCGACACGAGGATTTGGAGCACCGCATCGGCGCGCTCGAAGGGTGGACACTGGATCAACGCATCGAGTCGGCAATGTCGCATTTGAATTGTCCCGCCGCTGACCGGCGCATTGAAACGCTTTCCGGCGGCGAAAAACGGCGTGTGGCGATGTGCCGCGCCCTTGTCTCATTGCCCGACCTCCTGATCCTCGACGAGCCGACGAACCATCTCGACCCGGAATCCATTGATTGGGTCGCGGATTTTCTCGATGAGTTCCACGGTACATTTCTCGTCGTCACGCACGACCGCTATTTTCTCGATCGCGTGACGAAGCGCATGATCGAATTGTCGGATGGCCGCTTTTTCTCGCACGACGGCAACTACACCGATTACCTGCTCGCCAGGGCCGAGCGCCAGGCCACCGACGCGGTCATCGAGCACAAGCGCCAGATGTTTCTGAAGAAGGAACTGGCCTGGGTGCGCCAGGGGCCGCGCGCGCAACGCAGCAAACAGAAGGATCGTTTCGAACGTTACTACGAAACGGCCGCGCAAACCGGACCGGTGATCGAGGAAGACGTGGAGCTTTGCATTCCGCCGCCGCCGCAACTCGGCAATCGCACCGTCGAGTTAAGGAATCTCGGCATGGAAATCGGCGGAAGGAAATTGTTCGGCGGGTTCAGCTACACGTTCGAGAACGGCCAGCGCATCGGTGTTTGCGGTCGGAATGGCCTCGGCAAAACCACGTTGCTCAAAGCCATTATGGGCCAACTCGCACCCACCGAAGGCACTGTGAAAACCGGCCAGCTCACGAAGTTCAATTACGTGGATCAAGGCCGGCTCCAGTTGAACG
>DATEKZ010000626.1:0-4703 GCA_035277185.1 Verrucomicrobiia bacterium | reverse complement strand
AGGGGTAACGAACCTCGCAGGCGTCGGCAACGGCCGCGTCGATCCCGACGCCGAGGGAGCCGACGGACTGGACTTTCTGCAAAACCTTTCCTTCACCAATTTTGCTCCCACGATTGGCTGTATCCTTGGCGATGAGTTCGGAGATTACCCGTACCGGTATTTTAATCGAACCGGACTCAGCCTGAATATCGGGCAGGGAGTTTTCCGGTTGAACTCCGGGATTACCGACATTCCCGGCGCGCGATTGCAGCAGTTCAATCGTTCGCCTCAGGCGGGCGGCGTTTCAGACGAGGAGAATGCCGACTTCATCGAGATTGCGATGCCTCTTGCGGAACTGGGCGGTTTACAGCCGGGAAACACGATCAAACTTGGGGCGGTCGTAGGCGGGAATGCATTCGACACAAATCTCGATGCGCAAACGCGCCAATTGGATTCGGCATTCCTTGGAACCGCACTGTTCGGCTCCGGCCAGGGATCCGTAATCCTCGAGGGCGTCAGCGTCCGACTCGCGCCGGATCCGGACCCGGACAGCGACGGACTGACCAGCGCTGAAGAAGCCGTCGTCGGGACAGACCCCTTGAATCCTGATTCGGATGGCGACGATCTGGTTGACGGCTGGGAGTTCCGAAACGGTTTGAATCCGTTGTCCACTTCAGGCGAGAACGGGGCAAATGGCGACGTCGATGCGGACGGGTTGACCAATTTGCAGGAACAGACCGCCGGGACCAACCCGCGTCATGGGGATTCAGACGGTGACAGCCTTGCCGATGCGTGGGAAGTGCGCTTTGGACTTGATCCAACGCTCGGGACAGGCGCCAACGGAACCCATGGTGATCCTGACGGCGATGGATTCACAAATGCGCAGGAGCAGTTGGCGGGGACGGATCCTCGCGATGTGAATTCTTTGTTGGTTCTGACACTCAACGCCGTTGACAGCCGCCGCTATCGGTTGTCCTGGTCCGCGGTGCCGGGCAAGCGCTACCAATTGGAGTTCGCCAACGGTTCGCCGGCCAACTTCGCGAACGTTTCCGACGACGATTTTCCTCGCGTGGCGACTTCGCCCAACGAGTCGTACGAAGACGTCCTTGCGGTCCCGGTTCCGGCCTCCCGTTACTACCGAATCCGGCTGGTGCCTTGAGAGGAAAATGAATTTGCTGGCCGCGAGCCTTTGAACGCAGGTAGGCTTCAGACCTGTCGTTGCGAGGCAAGACAGGATGCCTGCGAAAGATGGCGCACAAAAAGCCAATCCGTGTTCTGATCATCGAAGACTCCGAGTTCGATGCCCGGATTCTGGTCAACACGCTTCGACAGGGGGGATACGATCCGGCATTCCGTCGCGTTGAGAACGCGGCATCGATGCGCGAGGCGCTGACGACGGAGGCGTGGGACGCGGTCCTTTCCGATTACAACATGCCCGAGTTCAGCGCCCCCGCCGCCTTGAGGATTCTACAGGAAAGCAAACTGGATCTGCCGTTCATCATCATTTCCGGAGGGATCGGCGAGGACGTTGCCGTTGCGGCGATGAAGGCGGGCGCGCACGATTATCTTATGAAGGGCAATCTGGCGCGGCTGGCGCCGGCCGTCGAACGGGAGTTGCGCGAGGCGGCGATCCGCACCGCGCGCCGTTGCGCCGAGGAGGCCCTCCGCGAAAGCGAGCAACGTCATCGTTTGCTGTGGGAGAACTCCACCGACGCGGTCGTGCTGATGGATGCGGAAGGCCGCATTCAATTCGCCAATCCGGTGGTGGAGGAGATCTTTGGATACAAATCGGCTGAATTGATCGGCCAGGAGTTTACGACACTGCTGGCGGAGCGGATGCGACCGGAATATCTGGAATGGTCGCAGACCTATTTGCAACCGCTGGACGTCCGGTCGAAACGCCAGCCGAGGGAGACGGTCGGCCGGCACAAAAGCGGCGGTGATATTCTGATCGACGTTGGCTTCAACCACCTCGAACTGCACGGGAGCCGCTACCTGGCCGCGTTCATCCGCGACATCACCGAACGCAAGCGCGCCGAGCAGGAGTTGCGGGAAAACGAAGAGCAATTCCGAGTGGCGCGGGAGATTCAACAGCATCTGTTTCCCAAGGCGTCACCGGCAGTTTCCGGTTTCGACATCGCCGGCGTGTCGCATGCAGCCGAGGCGACGGGCGGAGACTATTTCGATTACCTGACGATGCTCCAGAATCGTGTCGGCGTCGCGGTCGGCGACGTGACCGGACACGGGATTGGGCCCGCGCTGTTGATGGCCGAGACGCGCGCCTATCTCCGCATCCTGGCGCTGAACCGGGAGGATGTCGGCGAAATCCTGACGCGGGCGAATCGGGTGCTGGCGGAGGATGTGGGCTACGAGCGATTCGTCACGCTGCTGCTCGTGAGCCTCGACCCGTTGAAACGGGCGCTGATTTATGGCAGCGCGGGTCATCCCGCGGGTTATCTCCTCGACGCGTCGGGGCAGGTAAAAACGGAGTTGAAACGGACCGGCATCCCCCTCGGCATCAAACCTGACACCGTCTATCCGCCGGGAACCGAGATCCCTCTGGAATCCGGCGACATGGTGGCGCTTTTGACCGACGGGATCGACGAAGCGATGTCTCCGGACCAGAGCATATTCGGGATCGAGCGGGCATTGGAGATCATACGCGCCAACGCGGGGAAGAGCGCGCGGGAAATCGTGGACGCGCTGTTTGCGGGCGTAAGAGAGTTCTCGCACAACACGCCTCAGTTGGACGATGTCACTGCGGTCGTGATCCGGGTGCTGTAGGCGCAGTGGTTTCTCAAATTCCGGCTTTAACTTTCCGTCGGATTTGGTATGCAATTCTCGATGTCTCACCACAAGCCACGTCTGGAAGACGCGTTCCTGACCCGGCGCGATTTCCTGTGCCGCTGCGGGACAGGCCTGGGCGCGCTCGGCTTCGCGACGCTGATGAGCCAGACGGGTTTGCTCGACACACGGATTCACGCCGCGGACGCCATCAATCCGTTGGCGCCGAAGGGGCCCCAATTTCCGGGCAAAGCGAAACGGGTGATTCATTTCTTTCTCAACGGCGGAGCTTCGCACGTCGATACGTTCGATCCGAAGCCGGCCCTGGAAAGATACGCGGGCAAGCCTTTGCCCACGGGCCATCTCCCGACGGAGCGCAAGACCGGCGCGGCGTTTCCGTCGCCGTTCAGGTTCAGGAAGCACGGCCAAAGCGGAATCGAGGTCAGCGAATTATTTCCGCATGTGGCTGAGAGCATCGACGACATTTGCGTGATTCGATCGATGAAAGCGGAGCTGCCGAACCACGAACCGTCGCTGATGCTGATGAACTGCGGCGACGCCGTGCAAAGCCGTCCCAGCCTCGGGTCCTGGATTACGTATGGGCTGGGAACGGAGAACCAGAATTTGCCGGGCTTCATCGCCATGTGTCCGGGGGGTTACCCGATCAAGGAGGCGGAGAACTGGCAGTCGGGCTTTTTGCCGGGCGTTTTCCAGGGAACGTACATCGACTCCCAACACACGCACATCGAGAAGCTGATCGAGTATATCCGCAGCAATTACACTTCACTGAAGGAGCAGCGACACCAACTCGACCTGTTGCACAAGCTGAACGACGAACACCGGGAAAAACGAAATCAGGATGCCCGGCTCGAGGCGCGCATTCAATCGTTCGAACTCGCCTACCGCATGCAGATGGAAGCGGCCGACGCCTTCGATGTGACGCAGGAGCCTCAGCACATCCGCGAGATGTATGGCGAGGGCGTTCATGCACGGCAGACATTGATCGCCCGGCGGCTGCTGGAGAAAGGCGTGCGCTTCGTTCAACTCTGGCATGGGGCGAGCCAGCCGTGGGACAATCACGAGAACATCAAGGACGCGCACACCAATCTGTCCAAACAAATCGACAAACCCATCGGCGCGCTGCTCAAGGACCTGAAACAACGCGGGATGCTGGAGGACACGCTGGTGATCTTCGGCGGCGAGTTCGGCCGGACGCCGACCGTGGAACTGAACGACAAAGGCCAGGAAAAAGCCGGCCGTGATCACAATCCGTACGGATTCTCCATGTGGCTGGCGGGCGGTGGCGTCAAGGGAGGAACAGTTTACGGCGCGACGGATGAATTTGGTTTCAAGGCGGTCGAGAAGGTCGTCCACGTCCATGACCTGCACGCGACGATTCTGCACCTGCTCGGGTTCGATCACGAGAAGTTCACGTATCGCTATGCGGGCCGCGATTTTCGGCTGACAGACGTTTACGGGGACGTGGTGAAGGAGATCATTGCGTGAGGCGGAGCGCAACGCATCCGGAGCGACCCAGGTCGATATAGCCGGGCCAGGCGTCACTGACAATTCGAGAACTTGAATAGCGATCGCGGCTGCTGCGGGCAGGATGCCAGTGCTCCGATTGTTGCGGAGCGCGCGACGTCCCGGCGCGCAGCACATCCGTATTCAAACGATGGCTCCGAGGCGTTCCAGAACCCTTACGATTCGAAGCCGCTGCGACCAGGGACCCTCCCGGCGGGGTGAGAGCGTTCGACGCGTGCGCGGGTTTTGCGGACCGCGGCCTTCCAAGCCGCAGCGGTTTCGAACAGGCGGGATGCGTAGAAGTTTTTTAACCTATCCGGGTGGGGACGCGCTGCGGCCTGGAAGGCCGCGGTCCGAACGAACCAATCCCGGTCCGACAACCGCGCCTCCGCCGTTTTCCAGTGTCGCGATATGCT
>DATEKZ010000625.1:0-4334 GCA_035277185.1 Verrucomicrobiia bacterium | reverse complement strand
CCGATTTTCCGACACGCCAAAACCCCAAAACCGAAACTGAAGTTTCATCGAAAGGAGAATTATGAAGACCATCCTCAGTCCGCGCCGTTCGTCGCTGCGCCGCCGGAAATTCCTGCGGCAGGTTTTTGGCGGCGTGGGCGTCGCGGCCGGATTTGCGGCAACCCGCGGCTTCGGCGCCGAACGACAATCCGAACCCTACACGAGCACCGCGCCGCAAGCTCAGGGAAAACCGCCGCAGTTCAAAACGAAGCTGAAGATCACCAAAGTGGAGACGTTCCTCGTCAAACCGCGCTGGTTGTTCCTCAAGATTCACACGGACGCCGGAATCGTCGGCCTGGGCGAGCCGATCCTCGAAGGCCGCGCGAAGACGTGCGCCGCCGCCGTGGATGAAATCACGCCCTATCTCATCGGCAAAGACCCGCGCAACGTGGTTCATCACTGGCAGGCGATCTATCGCCACGCCTTTTATCGCGGCGGACCGATCCTCACCAGCGTGCTCAGCGGAATCGAGCAGGCGCTTTGGGACATCAAGGGGAAGCACCTCGGCGTGCCCGTTTACGAATTGCTCGGCGGCCCGACCCGCGATCGCGTCCGCGTTTATGCGCATGCCCGGACCCCGGAGATGATCAAGGAAAGGAAGGCCCAGGGCTTCACCGCGTTCAAGACGGGTCCCAGGAACGGCACACAATCCGGCATCGTCGCGTCCCAGAAGTTTGTCGAGGAAGCGGCCGATGCCTTCGCCGAATTGCGCAAGGCGGGCGGAAAGGACGTGGACATCGGCATTGACTTCCACGGGGCGATCAGCCCGCAAAACGCGAAGCTCCTCATTAAGGCGCTCGAGCCGTATCAACCGATGTTTATCGAAGAACCTGTCCAATGCCAGAATGTGGATGCGATGGCCGAGATCGCGCGCGGCACACACCTGCCCATCGCCACGGGCGAACGCATTTTCACCAAATGGGGTTTCCGCGAAATTCTGGAGAAAGGCGCGGCGACCATTCTTCAGCCCGACCTTTGCCACGCAGGCGGCATCATGGAAGCGCGGTTGATCGCGGGGATGGCCGAGGCCTACTACGCGGCGATCGCGCCCCACAATCCGCTTGGCCCGATCTCGCTCGCCGCCGGACTGCAACTCGCCGCGTCGATTCCGAATTTTATGTGCCAGGAACAGGTCTCGCTCGGTGACGGCTATCTCAAACAGCCATTCAAGGTGGAGAACGGCTACGTGAAAATCCCGGAAGGCCCCGGCCTCGGCATCGAACTCGACGAGAATCAGATCGCGAACAAGCTCGACCACGACTGGCGCAATCGCGAGACGTACGACCTCAACGACGGCTCGGTGGTCGATTGGTGAGTCCGGTAAGACACGAATTTCACGAATTCACACAAAGTGGAGCACGCACGGCCTCGTCCGTGAATTATTCGTTGGCGCCTGGCAGCGCCACGCGCCGTCGCCAGTCGTATTATCGAACGGGATACTCCTCAATGATGCGTCCGTCCGAACCCGTCCGCCACGCCCGGTGCAACTTCCAGCCGTCGTCCTCCGACAACCGGATAACAGTATAGTGGTATGTGATGTCGCCATTCTTCTTGTTGAACAGCAACGTTCGTGACACCGGATAAGCGGCACGATCGGCTTTATCCGGATTCGATAGCGCGAAGGAGACACGGCCGTGTTCGCTTTTCGACCAGCCCGGAAGTTGGCCTTTCAATCTCAGGCCCGCCAGGACCCTCATCGCGTCCAACGTCAGATCGCCTCCCGGCAGCAGTTTTAGGTAAAGATAGGCTTCAATAGCTGACTGAACGTGTTTGTGCGGCTTGCCCGCCGCGAATCCGAGCGCTTCATAAAAACTTCGAACCTCGGCGTGTTGTTGAAGGTAGGCAGCGGCGCGAGCCCGAATGTTCCGGGGAGGTTTTCCATTCCTGTATCCGACCACGGCCCGGAACTTGTTCAGTTCCACTGCGACAGGCTTGACCGCTGGAGTCTGCCCAAACTCAGTCCACAAGTCGTCCAGGTTCCTGCCCGTGGTCTCGGCAAAAAAGCTGTCCGAATACGAACCTTGCCGCAGCTTCGTATTGAGCCGCCGAACCACGTTCGAACCATAAGTCGCGTCCACGTGGAGCAGGAAGGCTCCGGCACATTCGTAACCGGACGTGTAATGCGGGAACGCGGCCGAACACTGCGGACAATCCCATGCGTTCGTATAACCGAGCTTGAATCGTACATACTCGGCGATCCCTTCCTCCCAGTAAGTCGGGGCTTTCGTCCAGTAGATCGGCGCCATGCCGCGATACTGCTGGGCGACGTGCGCCATCTCATGGACGAGGATCTTGTTGAGATTCCGGATCAGGACCATCTGGAGATTGGTCGCGCCCTCGGCAAAGGCGTCGAGGTTGGTCGCGTTCCTTGCATACCACTCGCGTTTGTCCGCGGTCTCCATGTACTCACGGGCATCGAGGTCGATCCTCGTGTTCTTCGTGGTACCCGTCCTGCCCGACTTGAGGCCCTTCTTGAAGGTGACGTCGAACCGCGCCGGGACTCTCAAGGGATCCTCCACCAGCAACCCGAGGATTTTCGGATACATCTCGTTACCGAACCGGCGGACGTGCTCGGCCATTTCCTTCATCTCCGGCGCATCGCCGAAGTCCACGTTGCGGACGGACTCAGCCCATGTCGCGCCAGCAAAGCTGCCGAGGACAAAGGCAACGCGAACTAGCCACCGTAAAGTCATGGATCGTTTTCTTTGACCGCGCCGGTGATTTTCCGTTCATGGCGTTTCGTAAAACACTCGACGGCGACCGGTCCCGCCCGTTCATTTCATTGGATCCAGCCGAGGAGGGTCCGGGCGCGATGCATTGACGAACTGCAACGCGACCAATGTGACGCCGAAATAGGCGAAGAGTTGAAACGTGCCGTTGTATTCAGCCGTCAGCCACTGGCCGAATCCGAGCTGGATGAACACGAACAAACTCCAGACCAACATCGTCGTCAGCCAGATGGGAGGCCGGCGGCTGAGGAATTCCCCGCGCAACAGGGCCGCAACCGCGAGCGCGAACGCCAATACTTCCGCGATGGCCAACAGCCAGAACGAAACGGCGAGACCGGGGAAGCGCGAGAGAAGGGTCTGGCCGAATTTGTCTCCGAACCATGGCGGCATGCCCGCGATGAGTTTCCCGATCCCCGTGAATCCCCAGACCATGAGGAAGAGCAAATTGATGGCGAGCAGCGCGCCGCACCGATGCAAGGAAGGAAGTGCCGTGTTCATAGGCTCGCCATTCTTATAGCTCCTTCCGTTTCGCGTTGCCAGCGCATCCTTCCTGACGCTGTCAATCAAGCTTGCCACGCAGCAGCCGTTGGAAAACGTGAGCGGGCTTCAGAGGGTGTGGAAAATGCGCTGGAACGTTCGCCCTTGTCCTCGGTCTTTCACGGGATTTCGAGGACGAGAACGAGGACGAGGGTCCGTTTGAGGAATTTCACCAGCCTCTAACGTCCGGCTCCGAGACTTCTTCGTGGCGCGCGCAAGCTGCTCCGCAAATCACCGGGACAGTTTCTTGCGAAGGAAATCGGTCCAATGAGAATGAGGCTCAGGCTGCGTCCGCCTGGCCTTGATTTGCCCCATGGTGGCGTGCCAGCTGATGTAAATCACGTGCCACTGATTCTCCAAATTGCGCAGAACACCGTCATTGACCTGACTCATGAATCGCAGCGAAGGGACGTTGTTCATCATCTCGTGGACCTCATCCTTGGTCGGCGACTCGCATTGGCCCGAGGCCCAGATGACTTCCAATTCCTGGGCAATTCTGCCTTTCAATTCCAGAAATTGGTCTTCGTCCCGGGTGTCAAACCTCTTCGTTCGCGCCAGGCCGATGTAATGTGCGATCTCCCGCCAGGACTCCAGATACTGCTCGATCCACGGGATCAGGTCGCCCCGCGTTTCGCCAAGCTGCCACACGTCATTGTGCGGAACTCGCCGGCGGTCGATTCTATCCCGTTGATATGCAGAGGCTATCATAGACAGTCCACCAACGCTGGCCGGACCCTTCCGGCTCGCGCCTGTTGAGCGACGGCTGCTCTGGAACACCCCAGCCCACTCTCGCTGCGACTCAAACGCGGTGGGAGGCGCAACCCGGCCATCGCTGGAAAACCAGAGAAGCATCGCGAGTGCCGGATCGGAGGGGTTGCGCGCGCAATGCACACTTGAACCCAAAAATGGCCCCTCACCCGGCCTCTGGCCACCTTCTCCCCCATGGGGAGAGAGGGACGGGGTGCACGGCCATTGAATTAAGGAATCGGGCGAACCGACTCCGACTTTCCAGTGGGCGTCTGCCGCATG
>DATEKZ010000624.1:0-2374 GCA_035277185.1 Verrucomicrobiia bacterium | reverse complement strand
ACAGGTTCGCTTTCCCCATTTTGAACTCGCCGAGGTCGGGGACGACCTGCCGCGCGTGGCGCCAGTGACCGCCGATCAGTTGGATTCGGGCGCCGTTGTGGGCGCCCTCGGAAAACTGGACGACGCCTTTCAGGCCCCGCTGACGCTTTTCTATTTGGAAGATTATTCCTACAAGGACATCGCCGAAATCCTGGACATCCCGATCGGCACGGTGAAGTCACGCATTTCGCGCGGCATCGTGCAGCTTCACAACCTTCTCACCGAGGGCGCACACGACGGCGCCTGAATCCAACTGATCGGCAGTCACGGGCCCGACGCGCGGCAGGTCGTCCCCGACCTCGGCGAGTTCAAAATGGGGAAAGCGAACCTGTCGGCGCCGTTTTTCGAGGAATTCCCGGTAGAGGGTCGTGAACAGCCATGTTTTCACTTTGGTGACATCCCGAAGCTGGTGGCCCTTGCTGGCCCAGACCAGAAAAGTCTGTTGCGTCAAATCGCAGGCATCATCCTCGTTCCGCGTCAGACTGAACGCAAACTGGTACAGGCTGGAATAATAGCTGTCCACGAGACTTTCCAGGTCCGGTCGTGCGGGCATGCGGCCTTCGTTATCAATAAGAGCCATTCGTCTTCGAATTGTTCCCGTGCCGTTCTGGAAGTGACGCGCCGTCCGCTCGGATAATGTCGGCGGTGCCCTGCGCTGGCGAGAGCGAAACGCGAAATCGTGCGCGGATGCGCGTTGCGGTTTCCCTGGCTCCTCTTGAGGGATTTTGAGATGAGACTTTGCGTGGGCCGTCGGCAGCGAATGAAATCGGGGCGGAAGAGGGTTTTGACAGCACAACGCAGGCGATTTACTGTCGCCAAAGGTTGAGTCGGAAATGCCGGCTGCGGCGGCTTAACGAGAACGACGCTATGCAACGGTTCAGGACAACTCGAAAGACGGCCCGTTTATTCGGGCCGTACTCGTTCGCCGCGTTCACGTTGCTCGAACTCCTTGTGTCCATCGCCATTGTTGTGGTCCTTGCGGGCCTGTTAACAACGGCGCTTGCCAAGGCCAGGGGCAAGGCGCACGGGGTTGTCTGCCTCGGAAACGTGAAGCAATTGTCGCTGGCCTGGCTGGTCTATGCGAGCGACCACCAGGATCGCCTGCCCTACAACCTGGGCGGAAGGAACGATGACCGGGGGATCGCACCCAAGGCCGATTACAACTGGGTTAATAATATCCTGAACTGGGACCTGGATCCCGACAACACCAACACCGCCTTCGTCGCCAAAGGCAGTTTCTCGCCTTATGCCAGCCGGGTCGCCGCGATCTACCGGTGTCCCTCCGACCGCGCGTTGAGCGACGAGCAAAAGCGGGCGGGTTGGAGCGTGCGAGTGAGGAGTTACTCCATGAACGCCATGGTGGGCGACGCCGGCGAGAATTCGCGGTACGGCACGAACTTTTTCAACCCCGGATACAAGCAGTTCAAAAAACTTTCCGACTTCATAAACCCAGGCCAGATTTTTGTTTTCCTCGACGAGCACCCGGACAGCATCAATGACGGATATTTCCTCAACAAAACCGAAGAACTGGAATGGTTCGATTTGCCGGCGTCGTATCACGCCGGGGGCGCCAGCTTTTCGTACGGCGACGGCCACGCGGACGCGCATCGTTGGCGGCATGCGACGACGAAGCCCCCCGCCCAACCTTTCGTGGCCGCACTGCCGCTTCCCGTCGAGCCGACGAAACGGGCGGATTACGACTGGGTGATTTATCGGACGAGCATTGAGTACTGACCGGGGCCGGCAATCGGAAAGCCAGGCGGGACTTCGTTGGTTTTTCAAGGATCAAAAAGAATACCTTGTCGGCAGCGCACATCGGAATGATATACTGCTGATGAGGCGGGGGGAGCGGAGCAGCGGGAGCAGACGGCGCACGAAACTATGGAAGCAGCATCTGAAATCCGAAAAGTCGCGTTTCTCGGGGATTATTTGCCGCGCAAATGCGGCATTGCCACCTTCACGTCCGATCTGCTGACGGCCGTGGCGGCGGAGCGACCCGACAGTCAGTGCTTTGCAGTGCCGGTAAACGACGTTGAGGGTGGATACGAGTATCCGGAGGAAGTGCGGTTCGAGATAGAGGAACAGGATTTATCCTCGTATCAGCGCGCCGCGGATTTTCTCAACATCAGCAATGTCGATGTCGTGAGCGTGCAACACGAGTTCGGCATTTTCGGAGGGCCTTCCGGCAGCCATGTGTTGGCGTTACTGCGCGAATTGAAGATGCCGCTCGTGACCACTCTTCACACCATACTTCAAGCGCCGAACGGCGAGCAGCGTCGCGTCATGCAGGAATTGATCGCCCGCTCAACCCGGCTCGTGACGATGACCCAGCGCG
>DATEKZ010000623.1:0-3158 GCA_035277185.1 Verrucomicrobiia bacterium | reverse complement strand
AGGGCGCCGTCGCGCATGGCGCCGACGGCATCGCGGACATCGGCGTAGGCGGTCACGAGCAGGACTGGGAGCACGGCATGTTCCTTGCGGGCGCGGCGCAGCGTTTCCAGACCGGAGATGCCCGGCATCCGCACGTCGGAGATCATCATGCTGAAGTCCTGATCCCGGAGCACGTCCAGCGCCCGTTCGCCGGAAGAGACCGGGACCGTTTCAAAGCCCTGCCCTTTCAGGAATGAATCGAGGAGACTGCGCTGGCCGGCATCGTCATCGACGATGAGGATCCGGGGTTTCGGTTCGCGAGTGTCGTCGCTTCGGGATGACATGTTCTCACGCCCCATTCGAGAGCTTTAGATGAGAGATGCGGAAGACCGCGCCGCGAGGGTCGTTCGCCAGGCACTCGATCTCCCACCCGTGCGCCAGGACGATCTGCTGCACGACGGCCAGGCCCAATCCGGTTCCCTTCTGATGCGTTGTGAAGTAGGGCTTGAAGATCTCGGCGCGCTTATCGAGGGGCACACCGGGGCCGTTGTCACGGATCTCCAGCACGGCTTCGTGTGACGCGCGTTTCCGCGCGACGATCTCGATGTCCCCTCCGCGTTCCACCGCCTGGACTGCGTTGATGAGGAGATTGCAAAGCGCCTGGCGAAGCAGTTGTTCATCGGCTTCGATCGCGGGCAGCTCGCCCGCCACGCGCAGATGGACGCATTTTTCCTCGATGTCATAAGTCAACGCCCGGATCACCTCCCCCACCACCGAACCGAGCGCAACCACCGTGCGGCGGACTTCGCGCGGCCGGGAGTAGTTGATGAACTCGTTCAATTGGGCGGTCACTCGATCCGTTTCATCGACGATTTCGCGGGATTTTCGCCGGATTTCCACGGAAGCGTCCCGCTCTTTTGAGATCATTTGCGCCACGCCGCGAATGATGTTCAGCGGATTGCGGGTTTCGTGGGCCAGTCCCGCGGCCGCGAGGTTCATTCCCCGAAGATGCGAATTCAATTCACTGGCGCGGACCAGCCGGACTTCGAGCTCCGAGGAACGTGTCAGATTCCGAAAGGCCAGCGCGAATCCGACGACCGAGACGGAGGCAAGAATGCTGATAATCGATCTGAGCCAGAGGTCCTGGTTGTAGGTGGCGAGGATGGGTTGCGTTGAGAATACCAGGACGAAACCATGCACGCCCTGTTTCTGAATCATCGATTGATATTCTTCCTCACTCATCCAGAATGGGCGCCCGAAAGGCCGCCGGCCATCGCCGCCTCCCCGAAATCGTGATCGGCCGGACGATCGCCCGGGCGCATTGTACGCGGCTCCTGTTTCCGGGCCGGCAAGAAAATTGGTCCTGGATTCGATAGGAGGCGAAGGCGTGGTTTCGGAGGCGGACGGAGGCGGACGGTTGGTCAGATCGTGCCGCGGCACCACGATGGTCAGGTTGGTTGCCTGCAGGTCCTGCGTCAGGTTGGTCCCCAGATTGACGAGGTTCATCAGGGTGACCGTCCGACGTCCCCAGAGTTCTCCGCTTCGGACGACGCCTTCCGACAGCAGATCAATCGGTTCTCCGACCGAAGCGACGACTTCTCCCTCGGCGTTCAGGAGGGCGATGGCGTTCAGTTCGCCTGGCCGGATAAGTTCGCTCAGGGCGTCCTCCATTCGCTCCTTTGAGATCACACCGCCGAAGCGGCGCTGCGACCTCATCACCAGAGCGAGGGTGTCGGACTTGTCCTTGGCGCGGTTGATCAGGGCGGCGCGGGCGGATTTTCGGACGCGCAAATGCTCCTCCACCTGCCACCCGGCGACCAGCACCCAGACCGCCACGAGCAGTCCGTACACCAGGAGACTGCGGCGCTTCAGTTCCATGAACGGTTCGGGGTCATGCGGCTACTTCTGTTTCTTCGTCGGCACCCTCTCCAGAAACCGGTCCAACTCCGATTCAGAAACTGATTTCTGGATCAAGGGATGTTGACCTTGTTCTCTTTCCGCCAACGAAGCCAGTTGCGTTGGCATCCGGACAATGTACGGCGTCAGGAATATCAGCAGTTCGCGCTTCGCCCCGGTTTTGGTCTGCCGCTTAAACAGGTTGCCCAATATGGGAATGTCGCCGAGAAATGGAATCTTACTGTCGCTGGATGACTTGTCGCTGGTCATCAGACCGCCGATCACGACGGTTTGACCATCGGGCGTGATCGCCACCGTGTCGGCAGAACGGATGTTGATGATCGGCGCGGTGACGCCCTGGGCAACGGTTATGCCCGGTCCGGGGTCGAGCGCCGAGATCGAGGGCGAAACAATCATTTGGATCATGCCATCCGGAGTGATGTACGGCGTGACCCGTAAAATGATCCCCACCGGTTGGTAAGCGAAGTTGTTGACCGGAATGCTGGCAACGCCCGCATAGGTGACGGATTGAACCAAAGGAACGTTCTGCCCCACCTGGATCGTCGCCGGCTGGCGATCGCGCGCAAGAATGGAGGGACGCGACAGCAACTGGGCCTTCCCGGCCTGAGCGATCGCACGCAGCGTCACCTGGTAATCAGTCCCCAGAAGTTGGTAAAGTCCCGCGCCAGGAGGATTCGGAGCAAATGCCCCGATGGGCTGGCCGAAGGCATTCAGGTTGGTCGTCGCAAACACGCTGCCCAGCGGAGAAACCCCGAACGCATTGGCGGCGGCGACATTGAGTGGATTGTTCGTGTTGCCGGCGTTGCCTGCCCAGCCGCCTTCGATGCCGATGTCCAGTGAGTTGTTGTGCTGCACTTCAAGGAACACCACTTTGATGAGCACTTGCGGTTTGGGAACGTCCATGGCGGCGACGGCCTGCTGGATCTGCGCGATGGTCGCATCGTCTCCAATGACAACCAGGTTCCCCGAGTCATCAACCGAAATGGTGGCGTTCCCCACCTGGCCGTTGGGTGTGTACGCCTGGCTGGTATTCCCCCGTCCCGCGGCTCCGCCGCCGAATCCGCCAAAGCCTCCGAACCCACCACCGCCACCGCCACCTCCACCACCACCGCCGCCGAAACGTTGCTGCGCGCCAACATCCAGCGCAGAGCACAGGCACAGGTACAGGCACAGGCACGACAGGCCGCCGAGATAGTTTTTCCAGGGTTGTGTTTTCATGAGAATGAATTCATTCAGTGTCCGGTCGAACGTGGCTTAAAACC
>DATEKZ010000622.1:0-2784 GCA_035277185.1 Verrucomicrobiia bacterium | reverse complement strand
GGCGCTGGTACAATCGGCTTTGCAGGCGGTCTTCCAGGCGGCGATCTATTTGTATGCGCGCAACGGCCAGGTGCCGGAGGGATTTCAGACGGAGTTTCTGAGCGAAGCGATGGTCCGGAGGTAAGGACGTTCCGAAACCGGCGTTTCCGGGACGGAAACGGCCGTGCGCCAGCGGGGCAAGCGGTCACGCTGCTCCGAACGCCGCCGAATTCGTGAGAATGCGTTTGCAAATTTTCCGCGGGCGTTTCAGGTTTCGTATGTCACATCAACGATCGACCCAGGATTGAATTATGGCGCATGTCGTTACCAGTAAATGTGTGGGCTGCAAATTCACCGACTGCGTGGAGGTATGCCCCGTGGCCTGCTTTTACGAGTTGGATAATCAACTGGTCATTCATCCGGACGATTGCATCGACTGCACGGCGTGCGTGGCCGAATGTCCGGTCGAGGCCATCTATGCCGAAGCGGATGTTCCGTCGGACCATCAGTCGAATACCGAATTCAACGCGGCGGAAGCGAGACGGGTGAAGGATTCCGGCCAGGCGGCCATTGTGAAAAAGAAGGATCCTTTGCCGACTGCGGAGCAAAGGAAAGCGGAAATGGGCTACTGAACTCGGCTGCCGGTTGGTTCCCTCCGGGAAACGACCGCAGCACCCCGGCCGTAATCCTGGCCACGCGCGATTTCCAACGTCTCACCGGCGCGTCTCTGCCGGCAATCACTCTTTTTTCGGGCCAGCCAGCTTCCACTCGGCGCCGAAGCGTTTCATGGAAATCTTCTGAACCTTGTCTTCGCCGCCCGCTGCGTAAACGCTGAGCACGACCTCGTCGTCCGAAAGCGCCTTGCTCTCCAGGATTCGAATATTGCTGATCTTGTCGATTCCGCGTTTGGAGTCGTTGCTGATTTCGGCTTCGGATTTGTTGCCCCATTCCTTTTCCATCCGCGCCATTTCCTCCGGAGTCAGGCTGGCCAGAAAAGTCTTCATGTCTCCTTCCCGCATCGCCCAGACGACCGATTGCAGGGCCGCCTCCGGTGTCGCATACCCCGCAAATGCCCAGTTCTCTCTGGCGTAGAAAGGTTCCTGCGGACCTGCCGCGGATGTTGCGATTGCTCCAGTCTCAGGCGCGGTCCGAAGGTGTTGTCCGGCGGAGCGGAGCTGCTGATTCTCTGTCCGCAACTGGCTGAGGTCTTTTGCGCCGGCGCGAAGCTGGCTGACTTCATTTCGCAGCTTGTGCACTTCCCGCGCTTCATTTCGGAGCCGCTCCAGCTCTTCGTTCTGCTGTCCGTTCTGTTCAATCGGTTTGGCCTGTTGTGTCGCAGCTTGCGTCTCGCGCAGTCGCTCGATCTCCTGTTGGAGGGCAGTGGTCCTGCCTCGTTCATTCAAAAGAACGGAGAGGCTCGCCAGGAGCAGGCCCGCCATAACGAATGGATAGGAGCGTTTCATACGCAGTTCAGCTCGGCCCGACCCGATCCGATCCGATTCGGCCGGTTGAGCAATCCGAGTCTTGCTTCGGATTGGGACGAAAGACAAGACTCTTTGCTGCTCGGCAGGGGGATGGGGCGCATCTCAGTTTCTTGCAAGTGACCGGACCCGGAGTTCTCTCCCTTGGCCGGAACGATTCAGTCAGATAGGACGCTCGCCTCACCCCGGCCCTCTCCCCCGGGGAGAGGGAGAAGCTCTCGACCGCCTCGCCTAACCTCACCATCCCGTGATTCGTCCCAGCGTGGCCGAAGTGAGTTCCCTCTCCTGGGGGGGCCAGGGTGAGAGCGAGCCAATTCTCTAACTGCATCGTTCCGGCTCAACTGAGGAGAGGCCGGGGTGAGGGGTAAGAAAGGCAGAAACCACAGACCGATGACAACGAGGCTTCCTGGCGCGCGTTGGTTTGGAAAGAAGATCGGAGCCGGTTTGTAACGTCCCACCCCTCACCCTCAATCCCTCTCCCCGTTGAGGGGAGAGGGAAGCCACTGCGGCTGCACCGTTCGACTCAATTCCGTTTGTGTGTACCACCTCGACCCTGCAAGAAACGGCGGGCGCCTCGAAGGAACAGGCGGCGCGATTGCGGCCCAACCCGAAAGCAGAGCGAAGGCTCCCTTTTACAATTCTTGTTTTGCGCTTTCGAATCGAACCTCCCATACTGCACCAAACCAAAGGAACCATGATCAACTCGAAAACTCGTTATTTCCTGGCCTTGTTTCTGACCGTTCTCACAACGGGACCGGCGGCCGTCGCCGCTGTGGGTGTCGGCGCCAAACCGTTGCCCGGCGCCGAAGTGATTATCGATGGCACACGCAAAATGCTGGATGACAAGTGGACTTACTGGGAAGGGCCGGGTTTCAAATCCTCCCTGCCCATCAAATGGCTGATTGTGGATGACCCGGCGGACAAAGGCACGGTGGTCATGACCGACGATCGCGCGGCCGACGGCGGCAAATACGGGACCGCGGATATTGTCACGAAGAAGCCGCACCGTGATTTCCGGCTGCACATCGAATTCCTGATCGCGAAGCCGGGCGGGAACAGTGGCGTTTATCTGCAGAACCGCTACGAAATCCAGGTGCTGGATGGAGACAAGACAAAGCACGGCATGGGCGCGGTGATCAACGAAACGGAATCACCGTATCACGCTTACAACGACGTCGGGAAATAGAACGCCTATGACATCACGTTCCGCGCGGCCCGATTCAAGGACGGCAAACGCGTCGAGAAGGCGATGCTGACGATGTATTTCAACGGTCAGAAGGTCCACACCAACGTGCCGATCAACCAGGTTTGGGGCGGGCCGAAG
>DATEKZ010000621.1:0-3950 GCA_035277185.1 Verrucomicrobiia bacterium | reverse complement strand
TGTGAGGGTGTACGAGCCTGCGGTGACATTGCTCCAGGTCAGACTGAACGGCGCCGAACCCACTTCGCCAAGCTTTGTCGCCCCCGAGAAAAACTCCGCCCGAACGACCGTTCCGTCGCCGTCGGAGGCGTCGGCTGTCAGTGTGATGTTGGCGGGAGCGGCGAAGGACTCGTTGTTCGCGGGGTTGCTGATGGAAATCGTCGGCGCCAAATTGGTCGGGATGGCCGCGCCGCTGAGCGTGGCCGCCTGCAAAGCGACGTTTCCGTACAATTCGTCGTAGGCGCGTTGAGTTGTATATCGGACGACCAGATTCTGGCCGTTCGTTGCGGCAGCGTAGTTCAACGTAATGACTCCATAGTCGTTGCCGAAGATGCTGTCGAGGGACGTGTCGGCGTATGCCGGCGCGCTGAAGTCAGTCAGATAAGCCTGAAAGAGTCCATGCACGCCGTACAGGCTGACGTGCACTTTCAACGTGCGTTGCGTCGCATCCGCCGGCACGGAAAACGTGAAGCCATTCGTCAACCCGCGCACATAGACTCCGGTGTGGGTTTCGTTGGTGGCGGCAACCGGCGTGCCGTCGCTCCATGAGTACGCGGTGAACGTCTCTTGAAATCGGATCGGTTCGTTCGCTCCGATCTTCGTAAAGTTGGAGATCAAAGGCGCCACGGTGGCTTTGTGATTGAAGCTTTGCGGTGAAAGCAGCCCCCAGTGCGCCCAGTCGAGGTTGCCTTCGGACGTCAAATCAACCGAGGTGGAGGGAATGGCAACGCTGGCGGCGAGCGTGCCGCCGGTCGTATGGGCGAAAAGTTCGACGGGCGCTGAAGACCGGCTGCCACTCGCACTGTCTGTGGCCCTGGCATAAAGAACGTGGCGGCCCGCCGGAACAGCCGCCCAATCGAAGCTGTAAGGTTCCGAGATGTCTTCACCGAGCTTTGTTTCGCCGGCGAAAAACTCGACCTTTGCCACACTGTCGTCTGCATCGAACGCGTCGGCGTTTATTGTCAACGTCTGTCCCGCAGGGTGAGCGGCATTGTTCGAAGGCGTTGTGATGGCTGCAAAGGGTGGATTGTTGGCGCCCGCAGCAGCGAGGGCCGCTGCTTGCAGCGTAACGTTTGGCGCGGGATCAGGCGGTCTCGCTGTCTCCGTGAGCACCCAGCGCACAGTCAGTTGTTGGCCGGCCGAATCTGCGGCGAAGTCGATCGAATAAACGCCACCCGGTCCATTGCGGTCATTGAAAAGCGAGGAATTGGTATAACCCGGCGCGCTGGAGCCGCTCAATCTTGCGGTGAATTCGCCCCGGGCGGCGAATGTCCCCACATAAACCTTCAACGTCCGGACCGACGTGTCGGCAGGAACTGAAAACTCGAAGCCGCTTCCGAGTGCAGGGGTGTCGTAAGCCCAAACCCCGGTCGGCGTGTTGGTCACACTGGCTAGCGGAGTGCCATCACGCCAACTGTAACCGTTATAGTTGTCGGCATAGCGAAATACGTATGCGGATCCGGTTGGAGCATCGACCACTCTGAAATTGCCAATGACAGGCGTAACCGACGCCTTGCGGTTCACGGTCGTTTCGGTGACCAGTCCCCAGTGCACCCAATCCAGTGGACCCTCGGCGGTGAGATTCACATCCGCGCCCTGGTCAACCGGCGCAAACGAGCCGGTCAACGTTGCGGCGACCGACGCCCCGGTCTCAAAAAAGAGGAGAACAGCTGCACACGGCGCGGCGAACGAGCGCAGGTGGAATGTTCGGTCCATGGTACGACAGATTCGCAACCGGGCAGGTCCTGGCCTTGCGTCCGTTGCCCCCTTACCACGCCTTTTTCGATTCGATATGCCAGTCGAAGTAGAGTTCGTTGCGAACCCTCCCGTGCACAGGCTTGTACGGCAGATCGGTCCACCAACTCACCGTCGGGTTGGGAATGTTGATCTTATCGACGTCTGTCATCGTGAACAGCGTGGCCGGAGTCGCGTATTTATTCAGTTCCGAATGCTTCAAAGGATTGATCTCAGACTCGCCGCCGACTTCCGGATAGCCAAAGGGCGGAACACGGGCCGCCGGGTTGGCATCCACGTCGTCATTCAAGAGGTAGCATTTCCGGCCTTCCATCGAAGTGACAGCGGGCGCGGACCGCCGGTAACCGGGACAGACAAAGACTTCGGCGATATGGGTCCTGCCGGCCGGCGCCGGCTGGCCAAGGTGCGTTGCAATGTAATAGATGAGTTCGGTGCCGGAGTTTTTGTCGTAACTGGCCCGGGCGCCGCTGAAACAAGGGCCGGGCAGGGTATCGCGATTGTCGTCCACGTACATTTGGAGGGCATTGCCGATTTGCTTGAGGTTGGACATGCAGCCGGCCTGGGTCGCTCTTTGTTTCGCGCGGGCCAGGGCGGGCCCGAGCAAACTGGCCAGAATCGCGATAATCGCAATGACAACCAATAACTCAATCAGGGTAAAGCCGCGGAAGCGGCCCTTCAGGACAGGACTGCACTGACAACTCAAGATTTTCATAGGTCAAAAAACGAGTTCGTTTCCGGTTGGTTACAGCAGCTACGGACCCCTGCGTCAAGGCGTTCCGTCTTTCAAATTGTTCGGCACCGGGCTGTCGATCTTATCGGATTCTGGTGACACTTCGACGCGCATGTTCGCGGCAGGTCGCATGCCAGCATCGGCGTCAGTGCCCTATCCCGCTATCAACCAATTGAATAGAATTTGGTGTGTGCATCCTTCGTCCACTCATTGTCCAGATTTGGTTGGGGAAAGTTTCCCATTTGGACAACCCTTAGTGGCTGCAGGCACCCAAATTCGGGCGACGGTTGTGAACGGCTTGCTGGCAACTCATGAATCTTTTTCACGCTCGCCCCGGCTTGACGCGCAGGGTGATGGATCGACGTTGCGGGTCGGGCATTTATTCCAATTCGATTGCGGAATTTGACGCTCTGACGTAATACGATTCCCATGCGACTTTTGCGACGGAACCGGTTCCTGGTGCTCTTCGCGGCGCTCCTGGCTTTTTGCAGCCTCATGGTAATCCGGCAGTTCACCGCCAACCAGTCGAAACACATCGAAATACGCGAGGCTTTCATCCTGCTCTATATCAAGGGATATAAACCGGAGGCGGAACGGCTCTACCGGCGACTGCTCCGCGACATCGAGGACCTTCCCAACCGTACCCTGATCGAGGACTTTCAGCGCACCTTGCTCCTCGTGGATCCCACCGCTCAACAGCGGGACAATCTGATCTGGAAGTACCACTGGACGGTCAGCAACGAGTTGGAGAAGCGGGCGGAAAGCACCCTCATGCGCGGACGCAAGCTCGCGGAGAAAGAGTGAGCCGGACGGAATCTGACCATGATGGCCGCCTCCAGCAAGTCCCCGCCGCGCCCCGTCGTCGATGGGAAGTTTTTTCGGGTGGGCGGGCGAAAATTCCCTGTCAAGGGCCTGACCTACGGGCCGTTCGCGCCGAATGACCAGAACGAGATGTTCCCTTCGCGCGATCAGACGGCGCGCGACTTCAAGCAGGTCCGCGAACTCGGCGCCAACCTGCTGCGGGTCTATTATCCTCCTCCTCCATGGCTTCTGGACCTTGCCGAGGAGCACGCACTCAAGCTCTTGATCGACATTCCCTGGGCCAAGCACCTGTGCTTCCTGGACTCGCAGAAGGCGAAAGCAGAGGCACGCGAAACCGTGCGACGGGTGGTGAAGGATTGCGGACGGCATCCGGCGGTTTTTGCCTTCAGTGTGGTCAATGAAATCCCGGCGGAAATCGTCCGCTGGAGCGGCGTCCGCAACGTGACCGATTTCATCGAGCAACTGATCGACGTCGCCAAAGGGGAGGATCCGGACTGCCTTTGCACATTCGCATCTTTTCCGCCGACCGAATTCCTGCGGCCGCGGAACATGGATTTCGTCTGCTTCAATGTTTATCTGCACCAGCGAAAACCCTTTGAAGGCT
>DATEKZ010000620.1:0-3588 GCA_035277185.1 Verrucomicrobiia bacterium | reverse complement strand
CTTCGTCCGCTCCCGCGATCCGCTGTGCTCCGTGTTCCAGCAGCGCTCTTTCAAATTCAAATCGGTCGATCTCCGGCCGTTGCTTCCGTCGGGCCACGCCGACGAAAGTGCCGTCCCGCCACAAATTGTAAATCGAAATATGGCGTGCGGCCGCCGGGACAGGCGTGGCAGCATGGCGGCGTGAGCAGGATTGTCGGAATTGATCTGGGTACCACCAATTCGCTGATCGCCACGGTGGACTCAGGGATACCGCTGGTGATCGCGGATGCCGAAGGCCGCCGGCTCACACCGTCCGTGGTTCATTTTCCGGGTCCCAATGCGGAACCGGTGGTAGGGCACGCGGCGACTCGTGCCCGCGTCCTCAAACCCGCGGAAACGGTGTATTCGGTGAAGCGCTTCATGGGGCGGCGCGGCAGCGAGATTTCACAGGAGGAAATGCTGGTGACCTATCCGGTCAGCGGCCAGGGAGCAGGCCCGGTGTCGATTGACATTCACGGACGCGTCCGCGCGCCGGAGGAGATCTCCGCCGACGTATTGAAGAAACTGCGGTGTGATGGGGAGGCGTATTTTGGCGAGCCGGTGACGCGCGCGGTCATCACGGTGCCGGCGTACTTTAACGATGCCCAGCGGAATGCGACGAAGCGGGCCGGGGAACTCGCCGGTCTGACCGTGGAGCGAATCGTCAACGAGCCGACGGCGGCTGCGCTGGCGTATGGGCTGGACCGGCTGAAGGAGCATTCGAAGATTGCCGTTTACGATCTGGGCGGCGGCACGTTCGACCTTTCGATCCTCGAACTGAACAACGGGGTGTTCCAGGTGCTCGCGACTCACGGCAACACGCGGCTGGGGGGTGACGACCTGGACAGGCGCATCGTCGATGCCCTGGTGGGGAAGATCAAAACAGCGGGCGGACCCGACCTGACTGAATCCGAAATCCGAAATCCAAAATCCGAAATCCCTGGCATGCTTTCGCGCATACGCGAAGCCGCAGAAGAAGCAAAGATTCGACTCTCGACGGAGAGCGAAGTGGAGATCGGGCTGCCATTCCTGACGCCAACGTTCAGTTTCAGCCATCGGCTTTCGCGCCTCGAGCTGGAAAAGCTGACGCGGGATATCATCGCGCGAACACGAACGCATTGCCTGCGTTCGCTCGCCGACGCGAAGCTGGAGCCGAAGGACCTGGACCAGGTCATCCTCGTCGGTGGCCAGACCCGGATGCCTCTGGTGCGGCAGTTTGTGAGTGAACTGTTCGGGTGCGCGGAATTCGAGGAAACGCGAGGCGAGATCCGGCTTGGATCAGATTATCACAAGCCCCGCGGTCCGATGCTTAATACGTCACAGAATCCGGACGAGGCCGTCGCGCTCGGCGCGGCCATTCAGGCTGAAATCCTGTCGGGCGGCTTCAAGAATGTGTTGCTGCTGGATGTCACGCCGTTGTCGCTCGGCATTGAGACCTTTGGCGGATTGATGAACGTCATCATTCCGCGCAACTCGACCATTCCCATGAAGGCCGGTGAAATGTTCACGACGGCCGTGGATCATCAGGCCAACATGCTGATTCACGTCCTGCAGGGCGAACGCGAACGCGCCAGAGACAACTGGAGCCTCGGAAGGTTCACCCTCGACTTCGAGCGGGCGCCCAAAGGCGTGGCGCGGGTCGGTGTCCAGTTCGAGATCGACGCCAACGGCATCCTGCACGTCCTCGCCCGCGATGTCAGGAGCGGGCGCCAAACCATCGTCGAGATGAAGTCAGCCGTTGATGTGGACGATGCCGAGGTTCAACGGATGGTGGAAGAATCCGTCAAACACGCCTTCGAGGACATGGCCGCGCGGCAATGGATTGAAACGAAAATCCGCGCGCAGGAGACCGTCGCCGCCACGCGGAAGGGCTTGACCGAATGCGGCGACGAACTGGCCGTCTCCTCCAGGACCGACGTGGAAGAGGCGTTGCGGCGGGTCGAAGAATTGCTCCTGGCAGACGGGACGGAAGGGGAATCAGGCTCCGTCGGAAAACTCAAAGACGCCATGGCGGCGTTGGATGAGGCCACTCAACCGTTGGCCGATTTGATGATGGAGAAGGCGACGGAGGAATTGCTTCGAAAGCGCGGCGTGGTTCAGTGACGCGAATCCGATGCGATCCGTGCCGGTTCAGGAGTTGCCCAACTTTGCGTCGAGCTGGTTGAACGGATTGTTGCTGAATTCACCGGAAGGCTGGTTGTCGGCGCCGCCGTTCGAGGCTTTCGATGCGATTGCGACAACTTTGATTTCCTTCGCCCGGGCACGCTCCGGTGCCTCGTCAACGCCGGGGTTCGAGTCGGGCGGTCCATTGCCTTCGTCCTGGCGCGGGTTTTTCGCCCGTTTGTTACGCGGGAGCGGGCTGAGCATGACGTTGAGCCCTTTGCCGATCAGCTTGGGGGGAGCGTCGGGATGCCCGAAGGGAGTGATTTCCTGGATGAAGTTTTTGACCACCTGAAAGCCGTATTCCTGGTGCGCCATCTCACGGCCGCGAAACCGGAGCGAAACTTTGACCTTCATGTCTTCGCAGAGGAAATCGATGGCGTGGCCGACCTTCACACCGAAATCGTGCGGATCGATGGTGGCGCTCAACTGGATTTCCTTGACCTTGTTGGCGTGTTGATGTTTCCGGGACTCCTTGTCCTTTTTCGATTGTTCGTAGCGGAACTTGCCGTAATCCACCAGCCGGCAAACGGGAGGCGTGGCGTTCGGCGCGATTTCAACCAGGTCCACGCCTTTCGAGCGGGCGAGATTGATGGCTTCGCCGAGTTGGAGCACGCCAAGCTGTTGGCCATCGGTCGATATGACTCTCACTTC
The DNA here is from genome assembly GCA_035277185.1 of Verrucomicrobiia bacterium. Classification (GTDB taxonomy): domain Bacteria; phylum Verrucomicrobiota; class Verrucomicrobiia; order Limisphaerales; family AV2; genus DATEKZ01. The sequence goes on along the minus strand of DATEKZ010000620.1, from coordinate 756 downwards.
CCGGGCGCGGATTTTTCCATTGACCCTGACGAACGAACCGGAGGAGGAAGGTGAACGCGGGGAGAAAGGGCGACTCAAGACACCCTCAACGGTTGAAACTTATTCATGCAGTGCTGTATCAAACACCTGGAGCATATATCAATGCCTTTCACTTATAGCCACTTTGCCTCTTTTCGCAAGTCAAAATATCCGCGCCAATCGCCCAGCGTCTCCCGGCTGCCGGAGGCGGGTCTTACTGAGCAACTTTGAACGTGCGTTCGCCGGAACATCTCCGTATGTTCCGCACGCTTTTTATGGCGACTCTCAAACCTTTTGCCGCACTCCGGCCGAATCCCGAACTGGCCGCTCAGGTCTGCGAACTGCCCTACGACGTCATGTCTTCGGGGGAAGCCCGTGAACTGGCGGCCGGCAATCCGCTGAGTTTCCTGCGCGTCAGCAAACCGGAAATCGATCTTCCGCCCGGCACGGATCTTTATTCTCCGTCCGTTTACGCTCGCGGCAGGGAAAACCTCGCCAGACTGATCGCCACCGGCGCATTGAAACAGGATGCGCACCCGTGCTTCTACCTCTATCGCCAGATCATGGGGAGTCACAGCCAGGTCGGCCTTGTCGCCGTCGCCAGTTGCCAGGAATACCTGGACGGGGCGATCAAAAAGCATGAGCTGACGCGTCCCGACAAGGAGGACGACCGCGTGCGTCACATCGAAACCCTCAATTCGCAAACCGGCCCCGTCTTTCTGACGTATCGGGCCGTGC
>DATEKZ010000619.1:0-2751 GCA_035277185.1 Verrucomicrobiia bacterium | reverse complement strand
TTGCCGAGCCCGGCGCGATGATTGGCTTTGCCGGGCCGCGCGTCATCAAGGATACGACACAAGCCGAGCTCCCGGCCGGTTTCCAGACGACGGAATTCCTGGTGGATCGCGGCTTGATCGACGCCATTGTGCCGCGCAAGGAGAAGAAAGAGCGGTTCATCTACTACCTCTATTTTCTCGCGGAGAACAACGGAAAGCTTGCGGCCGCGGGATGAGCACCCGAGCGACGAGAGCCATGGACACCACCCGCGGGGCCAGGCGCCGGGCCGGCTTTTACCGAGGGAGGCTTGCCGCGCGATGTGGCGGAATGATTTCGCGGGAAAGCGCCGTCATCACGTCAACGGACGAAGTGTACGTGATTCCATTGCCCCGGCGCCGGCCACACCCTGTTTCACCGCGCCCGCAAGAATCGTCTGAAAATGCGGAGGTTGTTCCTCGCGAGCGACGACACCGATCTCGATTTTCTTAAAGGCCGCTTCCTCCAGCCAGCGATGCAGATCGCTTTCTGCGAATCCGAGCCAGCGATCACCGTAAAGTTCCCGGGCCTTCTCGAAGCTGTGCTGAAGCAGATCGAGAATCAGGATCTGTCCGCCGGGCCGCAGGATGCGGTGAGCGGCGGCGATCGCCTTTCCGGGGACTTCGGCGTGGTGCAAGGCCTGGCTCAACACAACGAGGTCAACGCTTTGGGGATCGATGGGGGGCGTCTCCAGATCGCCCAGTCGGAATTCCAGATTCTTCAAGCCGTTCTTTTTCGCCTTGTTGGCGCCGAACGCGACCATCTTTTCCGAGTTATCCACGGCGATGACTTTCCTGCAGCGACGCGCCAGGAGTTCGCTGAGCAAACCCTCTCCTGAACCAAGGTCGGCTACCGTCAAAGGAGGCAGAATCCGAAGCAACAAATGGCCGAAGGCCTGCCACGACCGGCCGGGTCCATAACTGCGGTCGAACCGCCCGGCGACCTGGTTGAAATAGACCTGCGCCTGCTCGTCGCGGCGGCTCAGGATGCGCTTGAGGTTGATCTGGTCGGGGGCGTATTCGGGCGTCTCCTTTGCGCCCCGGATCGCGAGCTGTATAAACTCCCTCGCCATGTTGTCGGCGCCGCCGTTGAGCCGGTAAAACGTGCGCTTGCCTTCGCGCCTGGACTGGAGCAGTCCCGCTTCCTGCAACAAGCCCAGGTGAGTGGAGATGCGCGACTGGCCCAGGCGGGTGACCTCCTGCAGTTCGTTGACCGAAAGCTCATCCTTCGCAAGCAAGGCCATGATGCGCAGGCGCGTCGGATCGGCCAGGGCGCGGAGGGATTTCAAGGTGGAGGACATGCGTTGGCGCATCGGCGCAGAATTTTCAACTTATCTGTTGACGTTTTGTCCATTCTTTATATCTTCAAATCCTGATACGTCAATATGTGACTTAAACAATCGTCGCCGCCTAGATAAAATTCAATGAGCAAAAACTACATCTTCTCCTCGGAATCCGTCGGTGAAGGCCATCCGGACAAGGTTTGCGATACCATTTCCGATGCGGTGCTGGACGCCTGCGTCGCCCAGGACAAATACAGCCGGGTCGCCTGCGAGACTTACGCAAAGAGCAATCTCGTGGTCGTGGGCGGCGAAATCACCACCAAGGGGAAATTGGACTTCAACCTGATCGCGCGGGAGGCCATCCGCGGAATCGGTTACACTCACGACGACGACGTGTTCCATGCCGACCGCGTGCTCATCGTCAATGCGATCACTTCGCAAAGCCCGGACATCGCGCAAGGCGTCGATGCCCGTCATGCCGAAGGCAAGGGACACGCCGAGCAAGGCGCCGGGGACCAGGGATTGATGTTTGGCTATGCGTGCAACGAAACGCCGGAACTGATGCCGGCGCCGATCATGTTCGCGCATCAGCTCGGCCGTGAATTGACCCGCTTGCGCAAAAACGGCGCGGCCAAGTGGCTAAGGCCCGACGCAAAAAGCCAGGTTTCCGTGCAGTACGTGAACGACCAGGTTGTTCGCATCACCAACGTCGTCATTTCCACCCAGCACGCCGGCGACGCGAAGCACAAAACGATCAAGGAATTCTGCATCGAGGAAGTCGTCAAAAAAGTCCTCCCGAAACATCTGCTCGACAAGAAAACGCAGTTTCTGATCAACCCGACCGGACGTTTCGTCGTGGGCGGTCCGCAGGGCGACACCGGATTGACGGGGCGGAAGATCATCGTCGATAGCTACGGCGGCATGGGCCGTCACGGTGGCGGCGCCTTCTCCGGCAAAGACCCGAGCAAGGTGGATCGCAGCGCCGCTTACATGGGGCGTTACGTGGCCAAGAACATCGTGGCTTCCGGCCTCGCGACCAGCGCGGAAATCCAGTTCGCCTATGCCATCGGTCACCCCGATCCAGTCAGCGTTTGCGTGAACACCTTTGGCACGGGCAAAGTTCCCGATGAGGTCATCGAGAAGGCGGTTTGCCAGGTGTTCAGCTTCAAGCCGGCCGACATTGTCCGGCAGCTCAACCTGCTCCGTCCGATCTACAGCAAGACCACCAACTACGGGCACTTCGGCAAAGTGGACGACCTCGACAGCATCACCTGGGAACGGACCGACAAAGCCGGCGCGCTCAAACGCGCGGTCAAGTAGCCATCCACTCTCAACCATCAAACCTCAGCAAATTACATGGCCAAAGTTAAACTTCCCCCGTCGCGCCGCACAAAAGTCGCGGTCAAGACGAACAATAACTCACCGAAGACCGGCAACGGCAAATCGCAGGATA
>DATEKZ010000618.1:0-3552 GCA_035277185.1 Verrucomicrobiia bacterium | reverse complement strand
CCGGAACAGCGGGCCAGCTCAAAGTCAGGGCTCCCGCGCTCACCGTAGTGGAAAGACGAAGAGAATCGATGAGCTCAGTAAGCAGGCTCCGCAAACGCAAAAGCGCTTCGGGTGGTTCCGGCCCGGCAGGGAATTTGGCCGCGATCACTTCAAGCGCGCGGTCGCAGGCGTCGAGCGCGGCCCTCGGCTGGCTGTTCGCCGCAAGGAAGCGGGCTAGAAAACTCAACCCGCCTATGTTCTCGGGATAGACCGCCAGCAAGCCGTCAATCTGCTGACGCGCCTCGACGAAATCACCCTGCACCAGCGCATAACTGGCCAGCAAACGCTTTTTGTTTTCGAACTGGCCCTCGGTGAGCGTCGCCGGCTCGTCCCTCAAGGCGATGTTCACCGGCACGGAGGCGACTTCACCCCGCCACGCGTCAGGTTTGATAACGTTCGTGGTATTCAACGCGGCGGGCAGTTCGTAATCGCCAACCGCAAGTTGCGCCGTCTGGGACGGCGCGAGCCAGAAGACGAGCACGCCGGGTGAATCACCGAGCAGCGAAAGGCTCATGTTGGTGGACGGCATCGATTGAAACGCCCAGTTCACCGAGCCTTCCAGAGAATCGCGGACGTCAAGGTTGAGCGCCCCCGGCCACGGGCCATTTGTGGCACAGATCAAAACAGGCGACGCGGCGGCAAGCGAGGCGTCGGGATGCACCAGAGCGACTTCGAGCAGCATCGGCCAGCCACGGAACACTTCCGGCTCCAGTGACTGATTGAGCGAGGCGGTCACCTGAATGCCGGGCCGCACGCGCAGAACGGCGTTCGAACTGGTGATTTGCCCGAGCGCATTCGTAACGGTGACGGAAAAAACCGCGCCGTCATCGCCGGGCTGCGCGACGGATAGGGTGTAGTCGGTGCCGTTGCCGTTCACGAGCGACGCGCCATTCCGTTGCCATTGATAGCTCAGCGGCGCTGTGCCGTCGGCCTGAACTTGAAGGATGACTTGCTCGCCTTCGAGCACGGTGAGATTCGTTGGTGAATGGATCAACGTCGGCGGGCCGCTGGCGGCGTTCCCGACACCCATCGACAGGGCGAGGGCGAGCAGCGCAATCGCCAAATGGTACGTCCGGTTTTGCATGATCTGATGCACGGAATTCCTGTTCGCTCTGCGTTGCATCATCTTCTGTGAAGCGCGTCGTCGAAGTAGTAGTCGTTGACGCAAAGCTGATGTTTGCAATTGCCGCGCTTGTCCGCGGCATTGCCGAATCGCGGCCACGGCTTGCCGGGAGCAGAGGCGTTGGCTTTCGTCCCGGCACCGGACTCGCAGAAAAGTGTGCGCGAGTGTTGGTCCTCCGGGTTGAATCGGTAAAACAAGTGCTGCGGATCAGCCTGTGAGGGGAAAAAGTCGGCGCCATGATATCGCATGATGCAATCCATGTTTCCACTGTGCTGGCCTTGCCTCGCACCGGTGTTAAGCACCAATATTTGATTGGTCCCCACGGTCACATAGGAGCGAGTCACCGAAGTCACGCCGTCCTCAAATACGACACGGGCATTGTTCCCATCCGCCGCAATGAGAAAGGAATTTCCGGCGGGATCGAACTGTCTCAACAGGAAAGTGGGCTCATCGCTGTCGCCGTGATGATACACGGAGCATCCATGGCCGAGTTCGTGCGCCAGACTGTCCACCGCAAGTTCGCGGAATATCCGAATGTTATTGAGGTCCCTGAGGTCGAGTCCTATTTCGTCAAGATCCAGCTCTATTCGGCTCGTCGTGCCGGGCGTGCTGATCATGTTGGTATCGAAACCCGCTCGGGTAATCGCCTCCGAAGAACCCGTTTGCTCGGGTCGGCCTCGAACGTAAAGTCCATGCTGGTCGTGGAGATGGGCGTGGCCGTGATTGAAATTCATGCGCGCGTCCACAGCCATCTCGCCCGGCCGGAGTTTGTGGTGCACGTCGAGCTCCGAAGTCCGGCGAAATAGGATGATTTGCTCCTTTACCGCTGCGCCGCCGATTTGGTCCCGCACGAAAAGGTCCTTCACCTCGGGATTGGTCCGTATGTGCCTCTGGTTTTCTGCGAAGCCGCGATATTCTTCGTAGAGGCTGAACCCGTCTCCCTTGTGTTCGTCACCGACCGGCGTGTTGTCCGAATCGTCGTCATCCGCCAGATCCCTGACCTGGTGCTGGTCTTTCCAGGCGTCCGCGATTTCCGATGTCCCCTGGCGCTTCGGCAAGAGAATGTTCGTCGACCGCGCCGGATCGGCTTTGAGGTAACCGACGTTGGTTATCCCGCCGATAATTGCGGTCACTTTCAGCGTCGCGAACGCGCCAAAATCATAGGCCGAAAGTGATGCGGTGACTCTTCTCTCCGTATTCCCAGGCAGCGTCTCAAGCACCGTTCCTTCGTTCAAGACGATGAATTTGTTGGCGGGATTCAGCCGCTCGTTGAAGCGCAGATCGGGCTTCGTGTCCGCTTGGCCGGCCGGCGGGTAGTTCATGCACACACCCCGTTCGCGCGACACCTTGACCAGTTCAAAACGAAATATTTCGGGCCCAACCGACGGCCCCGTTCCGCATTCCGTCGAAAATTCAGCGGTGATTTTGATACTATTCCCTTCGAACTCATTCCTTTGATTCTTAAGGTTGGCCTCCGGAATCCAGTTCTCGTGGGAAGGTTCGAGACTCACGATAACTTCGGGCTGCGTCGGCTCGAGGTTCCAGCTCACGGTCACCGAGTTGTCTCTAAGAAATTGCTCCGCCGCAACCCCGGTCAGACAAAGAGGGTTGACCAGCACGCCGGGGCCAGACTCATTCAGGGGAATTATAGCCGAGCCTGAGAGAACCAGCCCGTTCGTTGGCAACCGTCTGGTTACCATCGGTCCCCAACTTGCGCCGCCTTCCATCTCCAGGCCTTGATATGCAACTGTGGCGACCACATTCGGGCACTGGATCGTGTATTCGTTCGCAATCGTGTTAATGGTCAGGGAAAAAGCGCCCTGCGCCGCGTTCCCGTCGGCGGTATAGAATGCAGCACCGCCAGCGCTTTGGCGTTCGGTGATCGTGCCTACATTCGGGATCCGCTGTCCGTCACTTTGCCAGATTCCAAAGCTGCCGGAAACGATGAACGGACACAGTGCCACCGTTGCGTTCACGTGGTGCGCCATGCTGTAATCCACGGTACCCATGCCACAAGGCCCGCTCCCGGCGATTGACATATCCTTCCCGAACGTGCCTCGCCAGCTTGCGACCGCCGTAAACCGCGCCGGATTCTCCGCAGTGAAAGCCGGGACGGGATAAAACGCGCAAAGGAAGAGCAGCAACCCCGCCGACGGAAGCAATTTGGTGTTCATGGGTGCGATCGTCTAAAACAATGCGTCCCTCCGCACTGCTGTTAAAGGAAGGCGATGCGCACCATGACAGGTTTTGACAAATCTTACAAGTTTCTTCCGTCCGGCTCGCCCCTTTCGATTACAGTTCGATTACCGGGTCGGGTTTGGTTTCGTAAATACCGCCTCAACCGGAAAATGGTCCGAGCCGCCTGCACGCAAAACGCCGGCGGAGCAGCA
>DATEKZ010000617.1:0-2700 GCA_035277185.1 Verrucomicrobiia bacterium | reverse complement strand
GGTGCGGACATTGTTCCCGAGAAGTATGAGCAGCCGAAAGGTTTCTCGGTCATTCTTGGCCTGGATGATCCGAAGGATGCCGAACGCATTTACAACGCGCTGGCGGAAAACGGCACGGTGCAAGTGCCGCTCCAGAAGACTTTCTGGGCCGTTTGTTTTGCCGCCCTCGTCGATCAATTCGGCATACCCTGGTCGATCAATTGTGAACAGGCCTCGTCGTAGCGCAGAGTGAGCTATGAACAGATTATCTTTGGGATGCATCGCCCTTTACTTCGCGGCCGCCGCACGCGTCTTTGGTGATTCCTCGTCGTTGGAGTTCACCGTCGCGGCGGGCGGGCACGAGCGGAACCATGTTCCCGTGCGAGTGCTGGTGCCTCGTGCCCAGATCGGCAAGGAACAGATCGCCTCCGTCACCCTTGAATCTTCTACGGCTTCAATCGCATCACAACGACGTCGATGCCTTCGCCACCAATCAGACGATCTAGCTGAATAACTTGCGACTCGGGGCGCGAGAATCGACGGAGTTGCACATCTCATATTGTTACAGACTGCACGTTCGGCGCGTTGCGTTCCCCCTCACCCTGACCCTCTCCCTCGAGGAGAGGGAACAGCCGAAGCGGCCTTCGAGAACCCAGGACGCTCCCCAGCAGAGGACCGGGCATCGTCGTTCCCTCTCCCCGAGGGAGAGGGCTGGGGTGAGGGGGAAGGAAGCGACCGGATATCCTCGCGGCTGCAAGGTTTCGAGATGCGCCTTCGCCAGACTGGCGCGCGAAAAGTTTCCTGGCAGACACTTTCAAATGTGCTGCGGCTGGTGCTTTGCACACAGCCGCGCGCCGTCCATCCGCTCCATCATGGAATGGCGTCACCGGCGAGTTCATTGAGATAGTTCTCGAGGTTCGTGTACCCGTTCGCCGCCACCGCCGGCCCATCCTTGGCGTTGCCGGAATCGAGGCCGCGCGCCCTTTCCCAGGCATCGGGCATTCCGTCGTGGTCCGAATCAGGGGGAGGCGCCGGAGCACCCTGGGCGAGGTCGGGCCATGGCCCGTCGTTGTTGAATGGATAACCGGATTTATCACGAACGCTCTGCACGATCCGCAAATCGATGGCATCACGCGACGGCTTGTTCGCCCCAACGGAAGCCAGCACTTGGTCCAACAGCTTCGCAACCGGATCCAGCGTGACCGAAGGCGCGGGGAAAGGTTTTACATTGTCGTACTGCGCCGGGTCCACGAGATGGGTGCCGCCATCGTGTTTGAACTCGTAATAGTCCCAGGTGTTGACGCCGTGATCGATCCAATCGTTCGTGCCGCCGGCGGGACTGCGAGGTCCCCGGTTGCCCGCCAGGTACAACTTTGTTCCGCCCGCTTCGGCGCGCGAGCCGTCGATGCGCACCGGACCTCCGTTGCCGACGTTCAGATAGGGATATCCGCTTTTCGGCCCCTCCAGCCAAAGGTTGCTGACCACGTTGCCGAAGGCGGAACTGTTGAGGGCGAATTGGCCGAACACCGAGGCATTATTGCCGCTCCAGTTGTAAATCACGTTATTGGCAAAATCAAAAACGCTCGCATGCTGCATCAAAGGAGTTCGTGAACCCAGGTTCGCGTAGAGGTTGTGATGGAGCGTGATGTTCTTAGGGGCGCGATTGCCGCCGATGTGCTGGCCCATGAAACATTCGCCGATCACATTCCACTGAAAGGTGACTCGATCCAGGAAAGAACCATACCAGTCGAGCTGTGTGTCCGAGCCCCACGAGACCGAGCAATGATCGACGATGACATCGTGTATGCCGGGTTCGGCCGTGCCGTAAAACAGAAGGTTGTTGCCGGCGTCGTGCTTGAGGTTTCCACCCATGCGAACGCGCAGATGGCGAATGATGATGTCGTGGGCGCCATTGACGCACCAGACTCCCCAGTCGCCGTCCGCCCGGCCATTCCCCTTGATTTGCACGCCGCCGGGCGAAGTTTGCCCGGCCACGGTCAGATAGGGCGTGCCGATCCGAATCGCGCCCTTCAAAGTAATCGTGCCGCTCACCCGGAACACACACGTGCGCCGCCCGGAAGCCTCCAGCGCATTGCGCAGACTTCCCGGCCCTGAGTCGTCAAGGTTGGTGACCTCGATGACTCTTCCGCCTCGGCCCCCTACGGCATTGGCGCCGAACCCTTCGGCGGTCGGGAAGGCCTTCACTGTTCGGCCTGGCGCCGCGGGCGCAGCGGGGAGACGGAAGATCAGTGCGGTGGCCAGGGCATAGAGCACGACACATTGTAAGACGCGTCGCGGCTTTGTTCGATGACTTTCCATACGGGCACCTTAACTAATCCAGGTGGTTCAAGCGAGAAGGGGCGCATCTCAAGAATCCTGCCGCGCGGAGATTCGGCCGCTTCCTTCCCCCTCACCCCGGCCCTCTCCCTCGGGGAGAGGGAGGGACGATGTGCGGCCTTCTGCGGGCGAGCGTCTTGGGTTCTCGAACGCTCGCTTCGGCTGTTCCCTCTCCCCGAGGGAGAGGGTCAGGGTGAGGGGGAACGCAATGCACGCAAATGCAGACGGCAACAACAGTGAGATGCGCGCCCGTGAGAAGGTTGTCGGTTTGGCATTGTCTCGTGCTCGAGAAGCGTCATGGCCACTGACTACTTCATCGCCCGGCACGCAACAAGCCGCAGTACCGGAGTGCGCCCGTCCTCGGGCGCAGAAAGGCTCAATAGA
>DATEKZ010000616.1:0-7826 GCA_035277185.1 Verrucomicrobiia bacterium | reverse complement strand
CGCTTGATGGTTTGAAACGGATTGCCGACCGAATCGTTGATCGAAGCGACATAGGCAAGCACGTCGGCCTTGGCCAGATTCAGGAAGGCCAGCGTCGCCGCTTCGCCCTGGGCCGACTGGACGGCGGCCAGCAATTCCTTGCGCAGGTCGCCGTTGCTCGCGTCGGTAATCCGGTTCCGCAATTCGGCGACCGCTTTCTGAAGTTCGCCCAGCGTGAAGTCGATTTCCTTTACGGACGCCTGCGATTTTTTCAACGCCTCCAGCAGCTTGGTGTCCGCCACCGAGCCGGCGAGCTTGGACGCGAGTTGATTCACGAGCTCTTTCGCGAGATTGGCGACGAGCGGCGTGTTGGTGATGATCAGCCTGACCTGACCGATCGCCCCGTGAAGCGAGGTTAGATCGTTGGTCAATTGGGTCAGGATCCCTTGATCGACGCCGGGAGTCCCCATGATATTGCGGAACCGGGTCCGGAAATGGTTCTGAGCCGTGCTGGTGAAGTACAGCTCGTTGGTGGCGGCAGCCGCAGCTTTCCAGTTTACCGGGTTTGCCCCGTAGGTACTCTTCAGATCGTCGTACAGGCCGCTCACAACGGGCTGGATGCGGTCGTCAAAGGGCGCTTTGAGGAACTTGTGCAGGTCGGTGTCGAGCAAGGCGTCCATGCCGGTTAACGCGTCGGTGATTTGTTGCCGCGCCGCGCCAAGGCCGGCATCAACAAACGCCTGGATGGCGCCGGTTTTCTGATCAACGGCTTCAAAGGCCAGATTGGCGATGTTGAACGTGGGCAATCCGTCGTATTGAATCCCGAAGACCAGTTCGGCGTTTTCGGCGCTCAGATACTTGACCTGGTTCTCGGCCTCGAGGATCAGGAGATTATCCACCACCTGGGTGAACGAGTTGAACGAACGGCTCACGCCGTTCCACGTCAGCGGATAATCGAAATCCACCACCTCGAGCCACGTCCGCATCGCCCGCGGGTGGTATTCCTCCGAAGACGCGTTCTCCTCATAGACCGCATTCGAGACCGGATTCCCAAAACCGAATCCGGAAGCGGGGAACCCGGCATTGGGCGCGTCGAAGTTCTTCACGGTGAAGAAATGATCGCCGGCGGTGTCGCGAAAACCCTTGTCCGGCCAGCCGCCCGCGAGCCTGACCGGAAGGCCCGCTGTAGCCACGCCGTTGGTTTTTCCCTGCGTGTGAATGTGCACTTTGAGATCCTCAAAAAACGGCACATCCATCTTGCCGATGATGCTCACGAAGCCCTGCGACGGGGCGCCGGGAAGTCCGTGGGTGTTGAAGTAGGCGTCGGCGACTGGCGTGACGGTGTATTTCTCCTGGGCCGGACCTTTGAGTTTGAATGTTGCCGGCAGTTTCAGGCGCGAGTCGAAGTCATCCAGCTTGTTGTCGAAGCGGCTGATGATGTTTCCATTCGGGTTGAAACCGACTTCGCCGTAAAGCGCCTGGTCCACATGCGTGGCGTGCGCTTTCATCGCCAGCACCAGAAAGCCGGTGCCCGGAGAGCAAAGTTCGGCCTGTTTGCGGTCGAATTTGATTCCCAGCGTGACGAAGTCCGCGTTCCAGTAACTCAGAAGTTTATACTGGCCGGCCTCCGCCTTCGGAATCTTCATCTCTCCAAGGTCGCCGAGGCAGGTGAACTTCAGCTCCTGAAAGTTGTTCGTGATATCGGCCGGGAACGGGAGATCAACATATCCTTCGGTGCGGGATTCCTCGTTCTCGCTGTCCAGAAACGAAAGACCAAAGTTGCTGAAATTGAGCGGGTAGCCGTAGATGGTGAGTTGGTCGGAAAAGCTGCCCGACACCGCCTCATGAATCCCGTTCACGCCACCCCAACGCACGTAGTACTTCGAGCCGGATTTCAGGTCGTAAAGTCCGCTGGCCTGGGCCCCCAGTGTGCTCTCACCCTTCAATCCGGGATGCTGTGTCACGCGGAAGTTCAGTCCGGGATAATCTCCCAGGCCCTCCTCGTAAGCCGTCTCGTTCTGCGGCCGCTCGGACGCCGCCGGGTTCGACGGACTCACCCCGGTGAGGAGGATCGTGCCGGCACGATCTTCATCGGTGTCGGCCGGTTCGGTGCCGGCCAGGAATATCCCCGCCATCAGGAAACCGCCGGATTGCACGGGTTCCGTGCGATGCGCGTAGCGGCCGGAATCCTGGATGTATCCCCAGGCCAGCGGAACGGGTGAAATCAGCGCGCCTTGCGCGGCCAGACCTCCGTCGGACGTGAACTTCAGTTCGCCGCTCACATCGAACCCGTTCGTCACCGGTCCGATCCCGGGCGAAGGGCACTCCATCCCGAGGCAGTCCCGATTGTAGGCGAGCTCAATGGGCTCCACGCCGCTCAACTGACTGCCCGCCGCGGCCACCACGTCGTTCGAAATGTTCATGCTGCCGTCCGCCGTCCAACGGATGAGCGCGTCGTAGGGGAAGTGCGCGTGAAACTGTCCCGGGCCGAACGTGATTTCCGCAGTCAGCCGGGCGCTGCCGCCCGGCCCGGCCTCAGCGATCACCTGCGGGCTGACGACGCGAAAGACCGAGCGGAAATACTGCTCGTTCGAACGTTTGATCTTCGCGTCGTCAGGAACGGGCGCGCTTTCCAATGCGGCCAGCTCCTGCTGGCGCACGTAGGCCGTCGCGCTCGTCGGCGTCATCACGAAACGCCCGCCGCCCACCTCCCAGGTCGTGGAATTGACCTCGATCCAGATCGGTTTCGTTTCTTCGCAAATCCAGATGGGCGCGGCGAATACCGGGTTCGAGGCCGGGAGCAACGATTGGTTCAACGACACGCCCGGGAAGAGTCCGGCGCTCTCCAGATACTTTTGGGTGATGTCAGTCGTGTATCCCAGCCCGGCGGGCAACTGCACCAGGAAGTCCGCCGCGCCGCCCGTCGCGCTCAACGTGATGGGGCCGCGCAGAAAGTTCACCCCGGCCGCATTGCCGAGGTCCGGACCGGGAGGGTTCAAGGTGAGAATCACGTTGCCCGACGTCAGTTCCGCGTTGCCGTTGGCGCGGAGAATGACGCTGAGCGCCGTCCCATCCCCGTAAACGTGGTTCGGAACGCCGACGACCGAACCGCTGTTGTTATCTATGGCCAACACGCTGCGAACAAACGTCGGCGTAACGCCCGTGATCGGCGGATCGTTGGCAATGCTCGTGAAGATCGTGTCGATCAGGCCGAAGAAGAGATGCCCGTTGAAATGGAGCAGCCGCTGGTCAACGCCGGCCAGCGTGTTTCCCGCGGCGGGCGGCTGGCCTGTCTGGTCCACGTGCGACACCGTGACTGCGACGCGATAGAGCTTGTTGACCGGGTCGAGCTGCACTCCATCCACCGGCTCGACGGGGAGGTTCCGCGTGAAAAACTGAATGGCCGGCACCGCAATCCCGGACGGGGCAAACGCAAAGCTGGGCATGCTCTCCGTGAAACCCGCCTGATTCTGCTTCAACGGAATGATCGAACCATCGGACGCGTCAATCAATTGATAGTTCAGCGTGACCGGCACGGAGGCGGGGGCAATCAGGGAGGTGAAATTGTCGTAGCGCAGCAGCGCATAATTTGCGTCCACCAGAAATTGCCCTTTGCCGGGCGCCGTCTTTACAGCGTAAATCCGGTTCCAGGCCGTGAGCGTTTCCTGGGCGATCACATTGAGGGCAGGATCACCGCTCACCAGGTTTGTGAAATGATAGTAGCCCTTTCCCGCGTCGGTGAACGACTGGCCGGTGAAGTTTCCGTAACGGTGGATTTGCAGCTCGACCCGATATTGAACGAAGGGATTGAGCCTTGCGGCGGGGAGGATGGCGACACTGCCGGTGTTGGTAACCGTGCCGCCGGACGGGATGGCTAACGTGTTGGTCAGATTGAACGAGAAGTTGGAGTTGGTGACCCCGGTGGAATCGAAAATCGGGTGCGGCACGTCGCCCGGACCCAGCAGTCGATACCTCAATTCATAACTTGTGAAGTGGTCCACTGGCGAAGTGTTGACCGACCTCACTTCCGACTTGATGCGGATGGCCTCCCGATCGTAGCCCGGATTCGGATTGCCGGCGTCCGAATCGATAACGAGCGTCGTGTAGTTGGTGATGGACGTCGCCAGGATCGTTTCCGTGACGGTGACGAACTGCCAGTTGAGCCGGAAGCCGCCGTTGGCGCCGCCGAAACCATCCACGGCGATCCGATACGTTCTGCCCGCGGCGGCCTGGAAAGTCACGGAACTGGCGCGGTTGCCCGGAGGAGCGAAGTCATCATTGCTCGCAACCGGAACCAGGTTGTTCACGCCGGTGCCGGTGTAAACCGCCAGCAACGTATCAAAAGCGGTGCCGAACGTGTTGAATGTGACGACGCCGTTCTGTGTGGTCGTCCACTGATACCAGACGGAAGCACCGCCCGCGTTTCCCGCGTGGTCCGGTTCGCCCGGCTCTTTCGTGGCATCCGTCGTGACACTGGTTAGACTCCCTGAATTTCCAACGATGGTCTGTGCGCTGGCGAACGGATCGTTGGGCGGTGGAAGCACTCCGGTGACTTCGATGTCGTCGAGATACCAACCCTCCAGGGCGACGGAAGTGTCGCTCACGAACTCGAAGCGAATCGTGCGGACACCGCCGACGAAGGCATCGAGAGGAACAACCGCCTGGCCCCACGCCGAGGAAATGCCGCCATTGGTCCAGACCAGCGTCCCGTCCACGAACACGCGGCAACTGTCGCAGCACGGTTCGATGGACGGGAGTTTGAGCCAGAAGGTCAACTGGCCTGAGGTGAAGGGAGTCAGATCAACGCTCCGTTGCATAAACGCCTGCATGTTGCTCTGGTAGATCGGACTGGCGGTCGTTCCCGCAAATCCGGTTCCCGCGCAATACCCCTTCCAATTGCCCGTGTGCGTCCCCTCCCCTCCAAACGCCGAGTCAACGTCGTCCCAAAACGCCGCCGTTCCCACGCCGTTGGCGTCGCCCACGCTCCAGGAACCGGGAAATGCCCCCTCGAAACCCTCAAACAAAACCTGCGTCGCGCCCCGCGCCGGCTCACTCCCGACCAGCGCGAGAATGAGTGTGATAACCAGGACCGGGAATCGATCGACCAGGCTGCGCCACTGGATACGGCCTTCCACGTAACAACATTTTCTAAATCCGCACTTCTGCATAATCGCGGTGTGGCCTGACCGGACAACAAAACCGGTCACTCTCTTACAGAGGAAAGCGTTGGCGAAGGTTGCAGAAAATCGAGAGCGGCTTACGAAAACTGTAGCCTTGGGGCAGGGCCGCGCTGCGGCGCGGCCTCGGCGCCGCAGCAGCGGCAGTGGCCACAGAGTTCTTGAAGCCGCTCTAGCTAGAGCGATTCAAAAAACATTTGTAGCCGAAGGGCCAACCTGGCAGGGCGGCCAAGGGTGCGTACGAGCCGCGCGCCTGCGTCATGGACTGCGGCAGCCCTCTGCCGCTTTTCCCTCGCAAGGCTGGCAACACACAGCGGCAGAGGGCTGGGGTCAGTCCAGTCCAGTCCAGTCCAGGGGTCATCCATCCAGGGGTCCAGGGGTCAGTTCTTGATATTCCAGTTCTTTCCAAGGTCCATCCAATCATCCAAGGGTCAGTTCTTGATCCAAAGGGTCAGTTCTTGTCCAAGGTCCAAGGTCCAATCTAAGGGTCAGTTCTTGATATTGATATATCAAAGGCGGTGGGGAGTGTTGGGCGCAATGGCGCGCAAGCTCAGAGTGGAATATCCCGGTGCGGTTTACCACGTGATGAATCGTGGCGACCGGCGTGAGCCAATTTTCCGGGACGACGAAGATCGGCGACGATTCGTCAGCACCCTTGGGCCAAGCCTGCGGCAAAACCGACTGGCAGGTGCGTGCCCCTGTGCCTGATGCTCAATCATTTTAATCTGGTGGAGGGAGGAGGAGTTGAGACGCCGGGCCAAGGGTGACGCAGGGAAAGTGGCGATGGCAGTGCGATTGCGGGCAGAGACGGCAGTAACGGTCAAATGGATCGCAGAACGGCTGCACATGGGCGCGCCGGGCTACGTTAATCATCTCCTGTATCGTCGCCGGACCGCGGAGAGGAAATGACCTGCTAATATCAAGAACTGACCCGTTTGCGTCTGACTTGCGTTTGTGTTCGTTCGCGTTTGACCTTCTCCAAAGGGTCGAAAAAGGCTAAGCGCAGGCACGACGTAGCTGCATCATCTATTCCGCCGTGATCGCCACTATGAACGGCGCGGGAACGTTCATGGCGGAAACGAAATCAATGCTCGCGATCTCGGCGTCAGGCCGGGGATTTTCCCAGGTGAACTTGAACAGCCCAACCGGGAACGCATGCCGGCGGCTCATTTCATTGGCGCCTTTCCAGGCGATCTCGGCGCGCGCAGCCGTGTTGCTGCCATCGCGCGGCAACCAGAAGTCCTTCAATTCGCGGCCCGAAACGATGGGAATTCTCTCAACCGAACCATCGCGATAGCAGACCACGTATTGAGCGACTTCCGTTCCGTCATCGACCACCCCGAAAACCGCGTTGTGGAGGAAATGGAGCCGGCGGCATTTCCGGCCCACGTCCACCCCGCTCACTTCTTTGGGAAACTTGTCGCCAACCTCAACCGTCCTCGCGCTGGCAAGCTGAATCACTCCGCGCACATCGAAGCGAACTCCGGCCAACGTCTGCACGCCATGCGGCAGTTCCGCCAGGTCGTTGCCCTCCGCATATTGTCCAGGTCCGACGCTCTGCCACGATGGTGAAAGCGGCGCGTTGTAATGTCGTCCGAGGTCGATCTGATCGGGGCTGGCTTCAGGCGGGCGAGGCGGCACGTCGAGATCCCACGCGGATCTCGGCACCTGACCGAGATAGAGGGCCCCTTCGGTGCGCACATCGAGCGTCGGCGGTGACGCCGGAACCTTTGCCTCTTCAGGCGGAAACGAGGGCAGTTTCCAATCCAGGCCGAGGCGACCCAGGTCGGCCCGCAGACGGCGCAGGTCCCAGAATTCAACCGCGTACGTCGCGCGCGCGACCACGAGCTTTGTTCCATCCGCGCTGAACTTCATCGTCCCGATCTCCTGCCAGTTCGGAGATTCCAGGGTGGCGATTTCCGCGCCGGTGGCCGGTTCGTAGAGCTTGATGAGCGTTCGAGTGTGCGCCGCCGCCATCAGCCGTCCGTCCGGCGAGAAGTCCATCACACCCGAGACGTTTGCCTCGTCCAACCGCGGGACGCGATGCGCGCGCTTCCACGAGCCGACGTTCCAGAACTGGTAACCGTCGTGAGTGCCGGCGACCAGCCACCGGTCATCCGGACTGAACAGGACACCGGGGGTTTCCTCGCTGGCCAGCTCCCGAATGAGTTCGCCGGTCATTGCGTTCCAGACCTTGATACTTCGTCCCAACGAGGCACCGGTCGCAACCTGGCGTCCGTCGTGGCTGACCGCCACAAACAGCAGATTCGAGTGCCGTCCGGTTTGCGCAAGCATCGTTCGGGTTTGAGTATCGTAAACGCGGCAGAAATCTCCATGAACGACCGCAAGGATGTTCGAGTTCGACTGCGCCGCCCTTTGGCAGGAACTGGTGTCCACCGAACGCGGCGGGCCCGCGACGAGCCGGCGCTGATTGTCTTCGATCTGCAACGGCCATTGCCAGACGCCAGGCGCGCCGCTTGTGATCAGGCTTTCACCGTCCGGCGCGAACAGGACTGTGTAAATCAACCGCGTCGGCACCAGACCCAGTTCGGTCTCAGTTGGCGTGTGCCAAAGTCTGACGCCGCGACCGTTGAAATAGGCGGCCAGATTGCCGTCGGGGCTGATGTCGGCGGTGCCGTCCCCCTGGGTCGGTCCGGCCTTGCGACGGTG
>DATEKZ010000615.1:0-4104 GCA_035277185.1 Verrucomicrobiia bacterium | reverse complement strand
CGGCGGCGGCCACGACGCCGGCAAGGAGCAGGAACGGGGTGAACATGGGAAAAGCGTATACCAGGACGGCCGAAAAAACAGCCGGATGAGTCGTCGATCCGTTCCCGCATCGCATGTCTCCGCGTGCAAGCTCTTCAACTGAGTCGATACTTTCCAACGCCGCGCTCCGGGCGCGGGCTCGAGAGCCTGTGTGGAAAATACCCTGGAGTTCGAACGTCGCCCGCCCGTTCACGTGGAACCTTCATGCGGAGCGGCGCGCTGCCTGTGCCTCGCGATGCACAGGCGCTCTGTGCACTGAGACGCACATTGACGGTTGTTGAGGTTCAAATATTTGCGCCTTCATGACAACAGCCCGATTCCATTACCACCATCGAGGCCTGATCCTTGGCGCCGTCGGTCTGATTGTGCTCGGCGCCATCCGCGCAGCCGCACAACCGGCGCCGGACCTCGTCTGGAGCGTGATCACCCATAGTTACTTCGTCTCGCCCGTGACGATTTCGCGCGATGGAGTCCTGGTTGCCTCTGGAGACTTTCGGGAACCGATCGGAAATCGAGTCCACCGATGATGTTGACCATTGGTTCAGGGGCCGAAAACGTCGCCACGCTCGATTGGACCGGCGGTAACCCGCTCTGCCAGATTCAACGCCGATCCTTTGATTCCTCCGCCAGTTGGGCGGATTTTGGCGAGGTGACAACCAACCGAAGCATGGTCCTGCCACTGGACGGACCGGGCGCAATGTTCCGCGTGATCGAAGTCGCGCATTAGGCCCACCGCGCTGGACATTTGGAATGCAACCCTGCTCGGGGCTTTGTTTTTGCTTTGTTTTTGTTGTCCCGGGGATTTCGGAGGGTTATTCTCCCAGGCGTTCCCGATAAACCCGGTTCTGTCCTTGTCGTTCAACGGGCCAACTGAAACGCATTGAGAACGGAGACCTATTAAACTCGCCAGACTGCTCTCAACCCCTGGTTGCCTTTTCATCTCCGCCTCGATCGTCGCCGTCGCGGATCAAAAACCGGCTGCTGAATCGGTCCTCGATGATCAGAGCCGCGCGCTGTTTGCGCAGATTCGGCAGGGAGACGCCAAAGGGATCGCGGCCTCCCTGAAGAATCCGCCGATCCTCGATTCGCGAGACGAAGACGGCAACACTCCGCTGATGCACGCGGCGTTCTATCTGGACGGGCCGTGGGTCGCGCGATTCCTAAAGAACGGCGCCAATCCAAACGTCACGAACAAGACCGGCGCAACTCCATTGATGTGGGCCGTCTCGGATGTGGAAAAGGTGCGTGTGCTCCTCAAGCATGGCGCGAAGCCGAACGCCGTTTCGGAGGCTGGCAACACGCCGCTGATCATCGCGGCTCATCAATACGGATCGGCGGTCATTTTGAAGGAGTTGATCGGGCACCGGGCTGATGTACGCGCCGCCAGCGGGAGCGGTGAAAATCCCCTGCGAGCGGCCGCGCGAGCAGGGGATGTGGAAGCCTTGCGTGTCCTGCTGGCCCACGGCGCAGAAGTGAATGCGGCCAGCCGGACCGCCTATTCCGCGAGCGCGGAGGCGAGCGCCGTGATGATCGCAGCGCAGTTTGGACATCGGGATTGCGTGGAACTCTTGTTGGAGAAGGGCGCCGATGTCCATTTCACATCGGATTTCGGAAACGCATTGCATTTCGCCGCGTTGACCGATCGCAAGGACATCGGGCGTCTGCTGATCGAGCGGGGAGCGAATGTGAATGCGATCGGAAAACGGATCGTGAGTTTTCGCAATGATCCGGGGTTTACGCCTTTGATGTATGCGGCAATGACCGAGCGAAATGATCCCGTTCTGGTGCAACTCCTGATCGACCGCGGCGCCGATGTGAACGCGCGAACTCCGGCCGGCGAAACCGCTTTTTCGCTGGCCCGGCTGCGCGGCGAAACGAAGATCGTCGCCGCTTTGCGGGCGGCGGGCGCGGAGCCGAACACACGCGAGGCTGAACCGCGAAAGACCTCATCGTTCTGGTCCCGGGAGCAGATCGGAAAACCTGATCCCGCCGTGCTCCGGAAGTCCGTCGAGGCCGGCCTGGCGCTGTTGTCGGACAGCGGCGCGAAATTCACGGAAGCGACCGCCAATCGCTGCTTTTCGTGCCATCAACAGTCTCAGCCGGCGCTGGCATTGGGGCTGGCGAAGCAAAACCATTTTTCGTTTGATGAAACCGCCGCAGCCGACCAGTTGAGCGCGACGCTTCGTGCGGCCCATCGTCGCAAAGGCGGAGCCATCGAGGAACCGCTGCCCGTTCCGAGCATCGCCGCATGGTTTCTGATCGGGCTGCACGCCGCGGGACATCCTGGCAATGCATTGACCGACGCCTACGCCTACTCTCTGGCACGGACCCAGACACGGGAGGGGCGCTGGGCGACCAAAGCGGCGCGCGCTCCGATGGATTACAGCGACGTAACCTCAACCGCGCTTTCCATCCGGTCGCTCCAGCTCTACGCGCCGCCTACCCTGAAGAAAAGTTTTGACCAAAGGATCGCGAAGGGCGCCCGCTGGTTGAGCGGTTACGACCCGGATTCCACTGAAGAGCGGGCATTCCAGATCCTGGGGCTGCATTGGGCCCGTTCCGGCACATCACGGTTGACGGCTCTCACAGAAGCCTTGCTGAGGCAGCAGCGCGACGACGGCGGTTGGGCGCAGCTTCCAACGCTCCCAAGCGATGGCTACGCTACCGGACTGGTTCTCTATGCCCTCAATCAGGGAGCCGGCTTGTCGCCGTCCCATCCGGCTTATCAGCGAGGCGCCAGGTTTCTGCTGAAGGAACAGCTCAGCGACGGCTCCTGGTTTGTGCAAACGCGCGCCTCGCCTGTTCAGGTGGCCATCGACGACATTTTCGCGCACGGCAGGCATCAATGGATTTCCAGCGCCGCCACGAGCTGGTCCACGATGGCGCTGATGCTGGCGGAGCAGCGGACTCAGTAAACTTAGCGTCCCTCCGCTCGAACCTGCACCCAGTCCGCCCATTCGCGGCTTTCGTACACGGCGGCGGCCAGATTGCCCGTGGCGTACGAACCTTCCACCAGATAGCTCTTCAGCTCCCCCGTCAGGGCCTGCACCGGCTTGAACGCGGCCTTGAGATCGTCGGAATCCTGTCCATTCGGCCAGTATTTGTCGCGTGACGCCCTGGTGAGGGCGAAGAGAGTGAGGTAGTCTCCTTCGTCTGCTCCTCGGACGGGTTTGTAATACAGGAGTCGCAGCTCTGGCCGCAGGTTGCCGACGGCTGCATGAAGTTTTTCCGCGATGAACCGATCGAATGCCTCACGACGGTCCGGGCGCACCTTGAGGTAGTGAACGCCCAGGACATCCACCTCAGGCATAGCGGCGACTTTTTCCGGACCCACCAGATGGTATTCGATGTACTGGCCATCACTATTGACGAATGGAGCAAGACCGGACTGGACGTTCCCCACCTTCGCGAGCAAGGCAGCAGTGAACGGAGAGACCTCTGACGTTGCCGAGGCGTACGCCTTGCGGCGCTCCAAGGTATCGGTTGTATAGACAAGCACATACCGCCCCTTGTGATTGCCGCGATCTTTTCGGACCAGATGCAATTCCATTCCGGGCGCGTCCATTTTCCAGGCCGGAGCGAGTTGGCCGAGGATGTAAGCCTCAAATGCCCTGGCGTCGGCGTCAGGCTTCAGGTCCGGCGCATGGAAGATAAGGACCTCGCCCAGTTTCATATTCTGAGCGCGAACGGTCGCGGACAGAAACAGAAACAGGACCGCCGCGGCTCCGACAATGACGTTTCTCATCTGATCCGAATTCGTTCTGCAGACGCGGAACGATTTGTTCGATCGAATCCCAAAAGAGGCTGGCCTGGACGGTCCAGCCTCCTGATTGCATCGCCCGCTTTTACTGCACTCGCAACCGCCAGAAGCCGGTCGCAGCGGTTCGATGACCCGCATCGTCATCTCTCACGGTGGTGGTGGCACCCGTCGCAGTGATGTTGCCGGCAGGCTGCCAGGTCGCATCGGCGAGGCTGGCTTTATATTCGAGGGCGTAGGAACGCCCGTTGACGCTCTCGAACGTGATGGCCACTCCGCCTTGAAGGCTCGTGGCCGTAATCCGTGGA
>DATEKZ010000614.1:0-3572 GCA_035277185.1 Verrucomicrobiia bacterium | reverse complement strand
AACTCCTTCCTGCGTCCCGATGAGGTCGGGCGACATCTTCAAAATGCACTCGCGCATCACCGGCCGGCGTTGCGGCCAGGCGTTGGGCGGACGCTCGCTGGCATAGCGCAGATTGAACGTCATGACGCAAAGCGCGTCGTTGGTGTTGCCGGCCTCCGCTGCGGTGCCCACACTGCTGGTGCCGAAAAAAAGTGTCAGAAGAAGACCAGCAACTCGTCGTGATAGGGTGTTCATTCCGCGATGATACATTGAGCGAGTCGTTCCGAGAATCTGTTTCTGTTTGGCGGAACGATGCAGTTAGAGAATTGGCTCGCCCTCACCCTGGCCCTCTCCCCCAGGAGAGGGAACTTACTTCGGCCACGCTAGGACGAATCACGGATGGTGAGGTTCGGCGAGGCGCTCGAGAGCTTCTCCCTCTCCCCGGGGGAGAGGGCCGGGGTGAGGGCGAGCGTCTTATTCGACTGAATCGTTTCTGCTTACCAGCGATACCGCGTCTGCGCCGCGCGTTGAGCCAGGACTCGCGCCACAGCTTCCGCATCGGCCATGGGCACGTTACGGATGTGCGGGCCGCCACCGGTATGGGCCTGTCCCGCGGTATCGACCACCAGCGTCATCACGCCATGGCGGCGGTCGAACGGTGTCTGCTTCAGGACGATGGTTTGCGCATTGCCGATCGGCACGAGGTGCGTCGCCCGGCTCAACCATCCTCGTCGCGTGCGAAAAAAGCGTTCGCTCAGCGCGTAGCCGAGGTGGCGGTAGCTCGCGACATTGAGGGCGTACACGAGGGGAATGAATACCAGCGGCCACAACCCGAACACGTCGCGTTCAAACAACAGGGCGGCGATCGCAAACAATCCGCAAAGGAGCGCGCCTTTGAGGGTGCCGCGGCGGATCGCCCGCCGGGACACCTGTCGCCACGGGGAAGGATCGCTCTCGACGCCGGGAAAGACGACGGGCAGGACGGTTTCGAGTTCCTCGCGCCGCACCACCGGCAGCAACACGTCGCGTCCGTCCCGGTTTTCCTGCGGGTTCGCAGGCTGGCTACCCGCCGTGTCCGCGCGCAGCGTGGCCAGGCCGAAGACGCGGCGCAACCAGGTCTCTTCGACCTTCAACAACTGGATGCGACGTCGCGGGAGGCTGCTGGCCCGCCGGGTGAACAGTCCGTACGCGCGGTGCAGATCTTCACCGCGACGAGAGAGTGTGAACCCGTGGAACAACACGATCGATCCTGCAACCGAGAAGATCATGCCGAGGAAGATCACCAGCATGGCGGTAATCGCGATCCCAATCCAGTTGGCATGGCCTTCATGCTCGATCCACCGTTCGAAGTTGCTGGACACCGTTGAAAGGAGCCGTTCGTAAACCTGTTTTGGCAGGATATCGTCGAGCAGTTGCCAGGCGACCGCAACGACCACCAGGGCCGAAGCGGTGCGGTTTGAAGTCAACCCGGCCAGCACGAGTTCGCGCGTCGATAGCCGGCGCACGATTTCGTCCGGGGGGGTGGGAAGCGGGGCGCTCGCGCCGGCGCCGGTCGTTTGAGCCAATGTTCGGGTCTGCTCGAATACGGCGCGGCGCAGGTTCTCCGCTTCGTCCCGCGACAGCACCGAGAGGGAGGCCTCGGCGCCTTTGCCGCCGGCCGTTTCCACGTGCAGGTCCACGACCTTCAGCAAGCGATGCAGGACGCCTTGTTCGATCCGCAGATCCTGCACCCGCGTCAGCGGTATGTGCCGCTCGGTCCGTTCGAGAATTCCGTGGCGGGTGATGAGTTCGCCGCCTTCGATCCGGTAGGTGAACGTGAAGTAACGCGTCAGCGTTTGAAGCACCGTCAGCGCCAGAAACGCCAGCAGGATGAAGCCGCCCGTTGATTTGTTGACCATAAACACGATGATCGCGGGCAGAATGAAGTTGCGGATGCTGTTGACGAGGAGGATGACGAGCGTCAACGGATGGAGGCGGCCTTGAAGGATCGGCACGGCACCGACCGGCTGTCCCGTCATCACTGGAGGGAGGGGCGGAGGAACTGGCGCAGCGCTGTCGAGCTTTGGTGGAATCTCAGACGGCATCGTCGCCTCCCGCGGCCACCAACCGATCGCGCAATCGCGCCGCCTCGTCCGCGTCCAGGCCGGGAATAACGAGCGTGGCTTCGTGCGTGCCGGCCGTGTGCAGGATCAGGGAAGCGAGGCCATGCGCGCGTTCGAGCGGACCGCGGCGCAGATCGACGTGTTGCAACCGGGAGAGGGGCAACAGTTTGATGACGCGGAACCAGATCCCGCTGCGCGTTTCCAGAACCTTGGCGTCGATCCGATAACCCCAGGCCTCGCAGGCGCGGGGCGGATACCAATAAATGATCCAGCCGCAGAGCGCCGCCAGCAACGACCATCCGAGGAAAATCCAACCGACGACTTCCGGCGCCGCCAAACCGACGATCAAGCCGACAATGAGCGATCCACCCAGCGGAATGCCCAGGCCGATAAGGCTAGTGAGCCGCCACAGTTTGATCACGCGCGGGTCGAGAGGCGTGAACGGATCCGGCGTAGCTGCGGGCCCAAACGATGCGAAGGGCGCCGGTTGATTGATTGGATCAGTTGTTTCCACGAGAGCGGGATCTGCGCCGCCTGGTTCAGCCGTTTTTCTCATCTCCGGCCAAATCTCTCCGGGTCAGTCGTGACGGCCGGCCGCGCCACGGCACAGGGAATGAAACCACGGATGGCACGGATGGGCACGGATAAAAAATATCCGCGTAATCCGCGTAATCCTTGGTCAAAAATCCCTCCGCCGATTCCAATGTCACTGTCACCCCAAAACGTGCGCGGGCCGCCGAACTTAGCCTCATAGGTTGTAGTCCTCTGAATCGCTGACAATCACAATCACACTCCCCAACTCCTCGGCCTCTCTCGCTCTCAACTGCACTCGTAAATCTACTCGATACTTCCCGCGACTTAGCTTCAAAGAAGTCTCGTAGAATGGCTCATCGTCTTCTTCATCGTCCTCGTCTTCGGGGTCGCGGACTGGCTTCTTCAAGCGCATCGTTTTCCACTCGGTCGGCTCGCCCGTGTCTGGAGCAATCAACTGAACTCGACACTCAACACAGTCTGTTACCACCGCACCTTCAAATCCCGCCTGTATCAGGGTGGGCTCTGTCGAAGAGCCGCGGACCGGTGAAGCCCAAAACTGTGTCCCGTCAGCCAAGGTCCATTCACCGCTGCCTTGCTCGCCGTCCGCGTAAACCAACCACTTGGGGCGCTTGCCCGTCTCAAGATCCTTCTGAAAACTCATGAATCGCCGGGAAGACGGTAACAATGCGGGCCATAAGAGCGCGCTGATAAAGAACGATCCCATCAAACGGTCTTTTCGATCTTGGGTTTTATCGTCCGAACCCGGTCCGAAGAAGAACATGTAAAAAGTGCAGCCCCACCATCCCACGCACCACACGCCGACAAGCGCCAAAATTATCCATGTCCAACTGAAATTCATGCGCGTGAATGGAGGCTAACAGTCTAAGTAACCTTCAAAAACGGACTGGGTATTAGCAACCATGTTCGCACCGTAATTTTTCCTTTCCCTTCTGTCGA
>DATEKZ010000613.1:0-4026 GCA_035277185.1 Verrucomicrobiia bacterium | reverse complement strand
ATGACGATGCCGGCGTAATCTTCGATCCGCTGCAACAGACAGGACACTTCCATGTTCGCATACCGGTCGTGGCTGTCTTTGACTTCGCTTCTTTTTCCAAAGAGCGCGTCCGCTTCGTCGAAGAACAAGAGGGCGTCAGACGCTTCGGCGGCAGCGAAAAGGCGACGCAGGTTCTTTTCGGTTTCGCCGATGTATTTGCTGCCGACGCGGCCCAGGTCGATGCGATAGAGATCGAGATGAAGATCGAGGGCGAGCGCCCGGGCCACCGACAACCTGGCATTCTTGTTACCTCCGATGCATAAGAGGCACGACCCCGAACGTTTTTTGCGCAGAAAGGCAGAAATCGTTCTCAATTCACGCCTCACCTTGGCCGGCAAGAGGGCGCGGTTACGAGACGGCCGAGCCGGTCGGGTGGACACACCGCTGACCGGACGAGGATTCGAGGGGATCTCCTCGATGTAAACACCGGGATACTTGTATTCAGGACTCATAGAGCGCTTTCAGAAAAGTGCGGCCGTGTTTTCAAAATCGCACGATTGCCCTGGGCCGGAGCGCGAGTCTGTGACTCGCAGCAGCTTCGCCAGCCGGTCGGCGCGTGGAATGATATGACGCGCACGCGGAATTCGGCCGTTGCTGCGGCTCGCAGAGCCGCGCTCCGCACTTTGAAGACACGCCATCAAAGCTCCATTCTGTAAACCGGATTCCCCATGGCCGAGGCATAGAGGATGTTGTCCAGCGGGTCCCAGGCATAGCAGCCAAACCAGTTCGGGACGAAATCAAAGCCGCGTTCCTTCGGCTTGAGACCAGCCACCTGTTTCCACGCCTCTCCCGCGTTCTTCGTGACAAAAGCACCGTCCTTGCCGACCACCAGCATCTCCCTTTCGTCACGGCCAAAGAACGGTCCTTGCCAGATATTCACTGGCGCTCCCTGCGTCTGCCAGGTCGCGCCCAAATCCTTGCTGACAATTAGCCCATTCGTGCCGCCCAGGTAATGCGCCCCACGAAAGAGGACCGGAATCCTCGTCTGCGGATTGACGGCGGAAACCTTCGTCCAGGTGCCACCGGCATCCTTGCTGCGATGAATGCCATCGCCATTGCTGTAAATGAAGGTTGAGGCATCCAGTGCGCCGGCCATCGAAAGGCGATCCGGCTTTCCAGCGAGATGAATCGAGAGTTGTTTCCACGTCGCGCCGCTGTCCTGAGTCAGATACACTTCCCCGGGTGGAGTGGTCTCGTGTTTGGCTGCGATGATGGTTTTGGGAACCGGCGCGGCCCAATCCACGGAACCGAAATCCCAGTTGCGGCCAAGATCGGCGAAGCGCTTCCAGTGGATCCCATCCGGCGTCCACCCTGCCGAACCATCCAGAGAAAAGCTCGCGATGCGACCCGGCGTGTTCTGATCCATGCTGGTGGCCCAGGCCGTTTCGTCCCGGCCGGAGATGAGGTTGTCATCAATCCGCTGCCAGTTCTGGCCTTTATCGGAGGTGCGCCACAGGCCGAGCCCGACGACTTTGATGGTCACGTCTCCGTTCGTTCGATTTACCACCACACCCGAACAGCCGCCGGGCCAGGGCGGCGGTTTGGCGCCACTGTTGGTCAAACGCTCCAGTAACGGGCTCGAAATATCCGTCCACCGATCCGCCGCCTGAACGGACACGCCCAGCGCGCTCATGCAACAGGCCACCAGCGCAGCGGTCCGCTGCAACGCCTGAAATGTGAGAGAAAATGGCTGCTTAGGGATTCGAGTGTTTTGTTCAGGGTTCATAGAGCGTTTTTAAAAAAAGTGTGGCCGAGTTTTCAAAATCGCACGATTGCCTTGGGCCGGAGCGCGAGACTGTGACTCGCAGCAGCTTCGCCAGCCAGTCGGCGCGTGGAATGATATGACGCGCACGCGGAATTCGGACGTTGCTGCGGCTCGCAGCGCCGCGCTCCGCACTTTGAAGACGCGCCATCAAAACTCCATTCTGTAAACCGGATTCCACCGACCATCAAACTCCTTCCTGCAACAATCCATCCAGATCCAGCGAGTGAGTAAACATCTCCAACTCGCCACTGGCCGAACGCGGCCATTCGGATTCCGGGCGGTCGCGGTAGAGTTCCACCCCGTTGCCATCGGGATCGCGCAGATAAATCGCCTCGCTCACGCCGTGATCGGCGGCGCCATCCAGTTCGATGCCCGCCGCCCGGACGCGCCGCAGCGCGTTCGCCAGCGAAGCTCGCGTCGGATAAAGAATGGCGACATGATACAAACCCGTCGTGCCCGGCGATGGCGGTGAACCTCCTTTGCTCTCCCATGTGTTCAGTCCAATGTGATGATGGTAGCCCCCCGCCGAAATGAACGCGGCCTGCGCGCCAAGGCGTTGCTGCAATTCAAAGCCCAGCACGTCGCGGTAAAATTGCAGCGCGCGTTCAAGGTCGGCGACCTTCAGATGGACGTGACCGATGCGCACACGCGGATCAATTGGCTGGGTGCTGATGGTTAATGGGGGCATCTCCGCGCGCCTTGGTTACAATCGTTCCCTACCATGCGCGCGGGTGAGGTCCAGTTCAGGGCCAACGGGGACGATGCGCGTAGGGTTGATGTCGGCGTGGGTGAAGTAGTAGTGACGTTTGATGTGGTCGAAATTCACCGTGTCGGCAATGCCCGGCTGCTGATAGAGGTCGAGCAGGTAACCGTGGAGGCTCGGGTAGTCCACGATGCGCCGGAGATTGCACTTGAAATGCCCGTGATACACCGCGTCGAACCGGATCAACGTGCAGAAGAGCCGCCAGTCGGCCTCCACAATCCTGGCGCCAAACAGGTAGCGTTGCGTCGCCAGCCGTTTGTCCAGTTCATCAAGCGCGGCGAACAGCCGGTGGAAGGCTTTTTCATAGGCCTGTTGCGTATTGGCAAAACCCGCGCGGTAAACGCCGTTGTTGACGTTGTCGTAGATGAATTGAGCGAGGCGCGAATGTTCCGCTTCAATGGCGCGGGGGAACAGGTCCACGGCCGGGTTGCCCAATGCGCCGAACGCATTGAACATGCGACAGATGTCGTCCTCCGAGTTATTGACGATCCTCCGGGCGACCTTGTCCCAGAGCACGGGAACGGTGACGCGGCCCTGGTACGCGGGTTTTGTGGCGGTGTAGGCTTCGCGCAAAAAAACAAAACCATTCACCGGATCGGTTGAGTGGCCCGGCCCGTCGCGGAAGATCCAGCCGCGCTCATCGCGGATCGGGTCAACGACGGTGACGCCCAAGGCTTCCTCCAGACCCTTGAGTTTGCGCACGATCAGGGTGCGGCAGGCCCACGGACACGCGAGCGAGACATACAGGTGATAACGGCCGGCGGTAAATGGATGCGGCGTGGCGCCGTCGGCGGAAAGCCAGTCACGAAACGCATCGTCCTGGCGCACAAACTCGCCCTCCTCGGATTGCTCCGCGGGAAACTGGGCTTGGGAAGGCATGGGTGAGCCTAAGGCGCGTCTGGAACTTCCGTCAATGAATCTGTCCCCGCAGCAAAACGTTGCTGCAATTCAAGGGAGCTGGGCGATTTTTCGGGTGCGAGTCACAAGTAAATCCTTCTAACCTCAGATGAACGCAGATGGACGCAGATTCCGACGGACCGCCGCGAAAGTGAACCCCTCTCCGCCTCGATCGGGGAGAGGGATTGGGTGAGGTGTCGAATCCGTCTCACTCTTAATCTTACTCGTGATCTTCATTTCCTTCTGTGGTTAGACACGAATTACACGAATTGACGGTAATTCCAAATGCGCCACGCGACTCAAGTCACTTGAAAGGGCCTTCACGCAGGACCGATTCAGCACGAGGGAGCAGGTGACATTTCGGCTCGAGTTTTCGCGCTTCCTCCAGAAAGCTCCGTGCCACATCAAGGTTTCCACGACGTGCTTCTGCCATTGAAATGGTGCAGGCATTGCTTGCCTTGTGGTTCAGGTATTCCGCCCCGCGCATGGCCTCGTGCAACAGCGGAAGCGCTTCATCAAATCGTCCCAGCGCCGCCAGCGCGGTTCCGCGTGTTCCTCGAAT
>DATEKZ010000612.1:0-2648 GCA_035277185.1 Verrucomicrobiia bacterium | reverse complement strand
CCCGATGAGATCCGGCGGAACCGTGAGGATTCCCTCGACGCGCACCAGTTGGCCGGAGTAGCGTTCGGCCTTGAGATCGGCCACCAGGACCTCCTTGGGCGCCGGCAGCACGCCCGGTCCGAGGTTTTTGATTTCCGAGATGGTCAATTCTTCCGTGCCGTTGTGCTGCGATACCTTTCCGATGACGTGCACCGAGTCGCCGCGCTTGTAACCGCTTTCCAGCAAAGCGGGATCGCGCGTGAACAGGACGACCGCCCCGGTTGCGTCCTGCAGGTTGGCCAGCGTAGCGTAGCTGCGCCCGAAGGGCGTCAGCGGGACGGGATCGGAAGTCAGCACACCAACAACCGTGACGTTTTCACCCATTCGGTCCGGTACGAAGTCTCCATCCCGGTCTCGCAGGACCTCTGACAAAGGGGTGACAACCTCCTGGCTCAGCGCTGTCACCAGGGTCAGCGCCGTCCCGGCCAGCACAACGCCAGCGCGCTGCCATTTCAATGGGATTCTCCTTCGCACTTCAGGCGACCACCCCGGTGTGATCACAGCCCGACTTGCGAACGTCCGTCCGCCAGTCGTCGGCGTCGCGATGCCGCTCCGGGGCATGGGTCTTCGTGGTCCACATCCGCATTGTTGAGGTCATGATTCGCAAGCGGGCGGTTGCTTTCCATCGTCTCCACTCACCCGAGTTGACACGCCCGCCGTCCCGACCTGCTCGCCTGTACAGGCTAACGCAAACCACGCCGGGAGTCACCCACATTTTTCCGTGACTTTCCACGGCGCATTTGGTTTCGTCTCCAATGAAGCGACGGATGTTGGACCCGCGGCGAATCGGCTTGTCTCAGACCTGGCCGCGGGGAGCAGGGCAGATCGACCGGGAAGGGCGGCAGCCAGAGGGACACAGGACGGTTTATTAGGGTTTTCAAAGATGAATATTAAGGTTCAGGGCGAAACGCTGAACGTTGGAGGAATCAAGGAACTCAGTGCCGCGAACGCGAACGCCTTCAGGGATGAGATTCGCGCGGCGATGCGGGAACCGCTCAAGAACATTGAGATCGACCTCTCGGAAGCCATGTTTCTCGACAGTTGCGGTCTGGGCGCCCTCATCTCACTGCAGAAGACCGCCTGCAGTCACAACGGCCTCGTGCGATTGATCAATCCGGCCCCGCCGGTCCAGCAGATTCTGGAACTGACGCGGATGCACCGGATTTTTGAGGTCGTAAAACTCTAGACCATCATGTCGGAATCTTCCGACAAGTCCTCCTGCCACGTCTCGTTGCGCCTCTCTCTCTCGTGCGACCTCGCCGAAGTGCGTCCCGCGGCGCTGGCGTTGCAGAGCTTTCTGGCGGAGCAGGGAGTCTCGTCGGAGGAGCTGGCCGCCTGTGAATTGGCCATGGCTGAGGCCTGCAACAACGCGATCAACTACGCTACGCCGGTCGGCCGCCAACAGCCGGTGGTGATCGATGCCATTTGTACCGCTTCGTGGATTGAACTGCGCGTGACCGATCATACGGCCGGTTTTGACTGGCCCGGGCAGGTGGCGCTTCCGGACGCCGGCAGCGAGCGGGGCCGGGGGTTGTTTCTCATTCAGTCGGTGATGGACGGCGCAACCTATCTGCGCGGCCGCGGCGAGAACAGCCTGGTGTTGCGCAAAGCCCGTTCCCTGCGCGGAGATCGCATTCCTTTGCTGCCGCCGCTCGGCGTGGACGAGCTGAACCGCACGCTGGCCGAGAACGAACGCATCATTACCGACATGGCCGAGGAGCTGTGCTCGTGCTACGAGAGCTTCTCTGCCATCTTTCGCTACAGTTCCGAGCAAAAGAGGGCGGTGGGGCTGGAGGACTTTTCCAGGCAACTGCTGGATGACCTGCTGCAGATTACGTCCGCCGACTGGTACGTCCTCAGGCTCGTTCAACAGGAACAGGCCGAACTTTTCGTCTTCGCGGCTTCAGAGCCGTCTCTCCAACTGGCCGCACTCCCGATCTACGATTTGACCGCAAAAGCGCCTTCGTTGGAAGTCGAGGCCGCCATCAAACGCCGGGACGTGTGGTTCGAGCAGGCGTTGTTGGCAGCGACAGACCCGCTGGCCCTGGCGAAGCCGGGTTCGAGCGGGTTTATTCATCCGATCATCTTCGGAGAAACCCTGATCGGCACGCTCGCGGTGGGCAAGACGGGCGTTCAGAACCCCCTGACCGCCGCCAGAATCAATGTCGTTCACACGTTTGCGGATTTTCTCGCGATCCAGATTGTCAACTCCCGGATTCAGGAGGAGCGGGTGAATGCCTTGCTGGTCGCCCGCGATCTGGAAATCGCCAAAAACATTCAACGCTCCCTCTTGCTCAAGACGCTGCCGCAGATTCCCGGCTTCACTCTGACGGGCCATTGCGAGAGCGCCAGGCAGGTGGGCGGTGACTTTTACGACGTGATCAAGTTATCGCCTACGTCCCTGCTCCTGGTCGTCGCGGACGTGATGGGCAAGGGGATTCCGGCGGCGATGTTCGCCGCGATTCTGCGCAGCCTGCTGCGGGCCCTGCCGAATCTGGCCAATCGTCCTTCGGAACTGCTGGCGCGCGTCAACCGGCTTTTGTTCGACGAACTTTCCGAGGTGGACATGTTCATCACAGCGCAGCTGGCGTTCGTGGATTCGGTCGAGG
>DATEKZ010000611.1:0-2053 GCA_035277185.1 Verrucomicrobiia bacterium | reverse complement strand
CAAACGGCCCGCACGCCGGCCTGTCCGACCTGCGCGAGCGGCGAAGGTCCGGCCGTCCACCCCGGCCGTGGCGCGGAAGTCGGGCGGGCGAGTGGAGCCGATGGCCGTGCCGCGGGATGACGACGCGGCGGCAGTCGCCACGCCCGCGCGCGAGCGCTCGTCCTATGACGGCGACACGGCCATCAAACTTTACCTGCGCGAGATCGGACAGGTGAAACTGCTCACGCCGCAGGAGGAAATCGAACTGGCGGCGCGCATCAAGAAGGCGGACAAGAAAGCGCGCGAACAGATGATCAAGGCCAACCTCCGCCTGGTCGTCAAGATTGCCCACGACTATGAGGGTCTTGGTCTTCCGCTGCTCGATCTGATCAACGAGGGAAACATTGGATTGATGAAGGCGGTCGAGCGTTTTGACCCGGCCAAAGGCGGAAAACTTTCGACTTACGGCGCGTGGTGGATCAAGCAATCCATCAAGCGCGCCCTGGCCAACCAGTCCAAGACCATTCGCCTGCCGGTTCACCTGGTCGATAAGATCTCC
The DNA here is from genome assembly GCA_035277185.1 of Verrucomicrobiia bacterium. Lineage (GTDB taxonomy): Bacteria > Verrucomicrobiota > Verrucomicrobiia > Limisphaerales > AV2 > DATEKZ01. Next base: position 1,515 of record DATEKZ010000611.1, on the reverse strand, counting down.
AAGATGCGGCGGACGGCGATGAAACTTCAGGAGACATTCGGCCGGGAACCGACCGATGAGGAGCTCGCCGAGGAAATGGGCATGACCGCGTCGCGCGTGGCCCAACTGCGCACGGCGGCCATCCGTCCCGCCTCGCTCGATGCCCCGATCGGGGATGAGGACTCGAACAGCTTTTCCGAGGTGGTGCAGGACGAGAACGCCGACACACCCTACGAGCAATTGGAGGACAAGACGGTGACGGCGATGCTTCAAGAGATGGTCAAGCGTCTCGATCCGCGGGAGGCGACGATTCTGCAATTCCGCTTCGGTCTCGATGGCGGGAGCGAGAGAACGCTCGAAGAGGTCGGCGAAAAGTTCGGCGTCACGCGCGAGCGCGTCCGGCAGATTCAGAACATTGCCCTCGCCAAACTGCGCAGAATGATCGAGAAGATTGAGGCCGTGAAGAAATGATCCGTCCGCGCACGCTATGAGCGATCCGAAAGTGAACTCGGCCGAGCTGGAGCGCTTTATTCGCAACGTCCCCGACTTTCCGCAGCCCGGCATTCAGTTCAAAGACATTACCCCCGTGCTGGCGGACGCCCGGTTGTTCGCGGGCTGCATGGACCTGTTGACGGCGGATTTCCGGCCGGGTTCCGTTGACGCCGTCGTGGGGATCGATGCGCGCGGATTCATCTTCGCCGCGGCGGCGGCTCTGAAGCTGAACGCCGGCTTCGTCCCGGTGCGGAAGAAAGGCAAGCTTCCCTTCCAGACCCACGAGCAGAGCTACGACCTCGAATACGGTTCCAACACCATCGCCATCCACATTGATGCGGTCAAAGCCGGCAGCCGCGTTCTGCTGGTCGATGATCTCCTGGCGACGGGTGGAACGGCCGCGGCCGCGATTGCCCTTCTGGAAAAAATCGGCGCGCGGATTCTGGAGGTCAGCTTCTTCATCGAACTGAGCTTTCTAAAGGGGCGCGAAAGGCTGAAAGGTCACCCGGTTCGTTCGCTGGTCATTTACTGAACGGAATGCCTTCGCGCCTTCCGCCATCGACCGGGGCGCGAGCAATCGCTTCGGCTCTTTCCGCATTGATTCAATGACCTGGATTGAGTCACTCGACGTCGCGCTGTTCCGTTTTATCAACCAGCTGTTGTGGAACCCGGTTTTCGACCGGGTGATGCCCTTTCTCAGCCATAACAAGTTCTTCATGCCCGCGCTGCCGGTGGTGGCTGCGTTCGTGATCTGGAGATGGCGCCGGCGCGGCGTTCTGTGCGTGTTCTTCCTGATGGCGGTGGTGTTCCTGGGCGATCCGCTGGTCGTGAATACGATCAAAAAATCGGTGGCCCGGCCGCGCCCGTTCAACGCCCTGGCGGGCGTGCGCGTTCCGGAAGCGGTCGGAAAGACCGACACTTTCGCCATGCCGTCGTCCCATGCGTCGAGCTGGTTTGCGATGACTTTGGTGGCCTTTGTCTATTTCCGGCGCAGTGGGCGCGTCATGTTGCCTCTGGCTTGCGCAGTCGGCTTCTCCCGCGTTT
>DATEKZ010000610.1:0-12340 GCA_035277185.1 Verrucomicrobiia bacterium | reverse complement strand
GACAATTCCCGCTCGCCCAGGCGACAAGACCAGGTGCCCCGAGCGTCGGGCGTCGTCGTCGTGCTGCCAAAGCTGTCGATCAGGCCACGGTCGGACAGAAACCGGCCCACGGAGGACGACGCAAAGTCGTTGAAGTCTCCCAACACGATGGTCGGTGTTCCGCTCGCGAGACTCTTCCAAACCGGCTCTACCTCCCGGAGATGCAAGGAATCCGACTCCTCGAACATTTTTGCCGCTCCCAGTAACGACTCCAATCGGCGCGTATCCGGCGGACACAGGTGAAGGTTGGCAATCTGCACGTTGCGTCCGCCAACGGTCACTTCCGCGATCCACGCGCCGAACAGGCCATGCTTCGCGGCGAGGAAGTTCGTCCTGGTGAAGGGAAACTTCGACAGCACGCCGAACCCGTCCGCATATTGACCGCCCGAACCGAAGTGCATGTGGGCGTAGATTCGATTCAACTCGCTTCGAATCATCCGCTCCGCGTCGGGAGTGGGCTCCTGCAGGCAGATCAGGTCGGCGTCCATCTTGCGGATCAAGGCCGCTATCTCCGCCAGATTTGTATTGTCGTGGCTGACGTTCCAGGTTGCCACGGAGAAGCCCTTCGTTGCCGCGTCCGATGTTGCATATTGGGCCAAAAACAGCACCGAGACGACAAAAACCAGCAGGAGGACCACTTTCGCAATGAACCGAAGCGCAGGCCTGGGCATGGTCACCTGCTCGTTTCTTTCCATCGCCGCAATCGCAGCGCGTTGCCGATGACGATCAGGTCGGACAGCCCCATCGCCGCAGCGCAGAGGACCGGACTGAGAAAGCCAAGCACGGCCAGCGGCACGGCCGCGGCATTGTAGAAGAACGCCCAGAACAGATTCTGTTTGATCGTGCGCAAGGTCGCCTGCGCCAGCCCAAGCGCCTCAGGGATCGCCTGAATGTCGGACTTCAGCAGGATGATATCGGCGGCTTCGCGCGCCACGTCGCTCGCTTTGGCCACGGCGATGCCCAGATCGGCCTGTTCCAACGCCGGCGCGTCGTTGATGCCGTCACCGACGAAAGCGATCCGTTCGCCGCGTTCCTGGAGTTGCTTCACGATCCCGGCCTTTTGTTCCGGACGGATTTCGGCAAAGACATTTTCTCGCGGAATGCCGACCTGTTGGGCGATGGCAACCGCCGTCGGCTGATTGTCGCCGGTGATGAGATAAGTGGTTTTACGCTGTTGCTTCAGTACCGCTACGACATCGGATGCGTGGGGCTTGATGGTGTCGCGCAACGCCAGCAGGCCGATGAGTTTTCGGTCGGCGGCGAGTCCGAGGATGGTGGCGCCTCGGGCCGCCCATTCCTTGGTGAACTTGTCTGTGGCCGAACCAATCCCTGACGCCTCCCGGTCAGGAGCGTCGGAGTGTCGGCTCGCCTCATCATGGAGAGCTTCGTGTTCTTCTCGGACCTGCGCATGTCCCATGAACCTATGCCCCGGCGAGACGCCGGGCGAACTCGCAGGCGGGACGCCTGCGCTACCGTGAGCCGGTTCATTGGAAGGGACCGAGTGTGGGGCTGGCAACGAGTCAACGCCCGACTCGCCCAGCCAATTGAGCGAGCCGAGTCTAAACAGTGTCCCGTGGAGCCTTGCCTGCACGCCCTTGCCGCGCAGTTCCTGCCAGTCCTGTAGCGGCGGTCTATGACCGCCGGCGCTGTCGGGAGCATTTGAAGGCCGTCGCTCATGGACCGCCGTTACAGCCTGGCTGAGCGGATGGTTGGAAGGCGCAGCGAGGGCGGAAGCCAATTGCTTCAATTGAAAGCGCCGCTCGCCCGACGGCCGGAGATCCTCGATCGCCTCCACCCCGGGCTTCCCTTGCGTGAGCGTGCCGGTTTTGTCGAAGACGACCGCGGTAATGGTGCCCGACTTTTCCAGCGCCACGCCGTCGCGGATCAGGATGCCGCGTCGGGCGGCAACGTTGGTGCCGGCCATGATGGCGGCCGGCGTCGCGAGTCCCATGGCACAGGGACAGGCGACAATCAACACGCCCGCGGCATGAATGAATGCCGCGGCCAGCGCCGTCATCGGGAAATGCACCGTCCAAAGGTAAGACTCAAGGCCCTTGCCGACGCGAAGCGCATTCTCGTAGGCGAGTCCCCACCAAAGTGCGGTGCCGATGGCGACCACCACCACCACCGGCACAAACACGCTGCTCACTTTGTCGCCGAGCTTTTGGATGTTGGCCCGGCTGCTTTGCGCGCGTTGCACGACGGCGATGATTTGCGCCAGGGCCGTGGCTTCGCCGGTGGCGGTGACTCGCATCACGAGACGGCCGTTCTGATTTGCTGTGCCGGAGTAAAGCCTGGCGTCAGCGGCTTTGTCCACGGGCAGTGATTCGCCGGTCAGCATGGATTCATCGACGGCGGAGTTGCCTTCGATCACTTCGCCATCGGTCGGGATGCGGTCACCGGGTTTTAGAACAACCTTGTCCCCGACCCGCAACGACGCCACGGGCGTTTCGGTTTCATTTCCATGGTCGTCGAGTTTGCGCGTCGTTTGGGGGGCGAGATTCATCAGGGCGCGCAGGGAGCTGGTGGCCCGGGCGCTGACGACGGCTTCCATGTAATGTCCGGCGCTAATGAGCGTGATGATGGCCGCGGCTTCCATGAAGTAAGTATGGCCATGCCAGCCGAGCAACAGGGCGGCCGTGCTGTAGCCGAACGCCGTCGAGGAACCGAGCGCGACCAGCGTGTCCATGTTCGAACTGCCGCGCCTGAGTTGCAGCCACGCTCCCTTGAAGAAACGCCCGCCGCAGACGACCATGACCGGCGCCGCGAGGGAAAAACCGATCCATTTGAACCATTCCTTCATGCCCAATCCGAACAGCCATTCGCCGAGAACGAGCGGTAGTGTGAGCACGGCCCCGAAGATCAAAGTGAACTTCCACGCAGCCATGGGCGAAGTGGCGGAGGCATCCGCATGGCCATTTGCCTCCCCGACCGGTGTGGCCTCGTAGCCCGCCTCCTTGATCGCCATGACGATCCTGTCTGAAGCCGGAACGGCATCGGTTTTCCAGCGGACGGTTGCGCGTCCTTCCTCCAACCGCACGGTGGCGCTCGCCACGCCGGCCACGGCCTGAATCGCCTCGGTGACGTGACGGACGCAATTCGCGCAGTTCATCCCTGTGACGGTGAATTCGGCCACGGACGATTCGGCAGCGTCGGCGGCAGGGTTCTCTTCCAGATGCGCGTGCATAGAGGCGGTTCTATCTTCTCTTACCGCGGAAAAGAGTCAAATTGACGTTGACCGGCTGTGCGCCTTTTCAATAACGTCTTCGGGCAATCTCGCTAACAACCAACACGAAAGGACATCTTTATGGCTAGCATTGTTCCTCTGATCAGTTCCGGCACGGCGGGTCCGCTGGGCGTGCTTCATCTTCCGCGTCTTTGGCTGAAAGTTTCGCTGGAAGCCCGCGGCAAGCTCGCTGCCGGTTATCCCGGCGCCGGCAAGGGCTACGACCAGATGGTCATCGACGGGATCGGCCTCAACCGGGATGCCGTGCTGAATTTTGTCAAGTCCAGCAAACCCAGCTACCCTCAGTTCGAAGCGTGGGTGAAGAAGAACGCCACCAAGCTGGACAAGGCGTCCGTCGATAAGCTCAACTCCGGCATCAAAGGTTACATCCACGACGACGACACGCGAAAGTCCGTCCTCGGCGCCGATGGAATCCCCGACGATGCCGGCGCTCCGAAAGACGCGGTCAACCTGAACAATCTCGACGACTGGCACGGGTTCTGGGAGGCGGAACTGAAGTAAGAAGCATCCTTGATTTTTGCTGCGCCGTTCGGAAGTGATTTCGGGCGGCGTTTTTCTTTTGCCGAACCGGCGGAATTCAGCAACGCATTCTTTTGGTGCATTTTGTGCCCTTTTGTGGCTAAACCCAATGGCGGCGTTCGTTCAGGATAATCCGTCCATGTCACGACCCATCAAGATCACTTCGAAGATTCGACTCCGCGACTTCGACCCCGATTACCGCTACGGTCTGGAAAAGGACGGCACGATCGTGAAGACGACGAAGCTTTGTCGTCGCATCGGCGAACTGCAAGACCTGCTTTACGCGAACTCCCGTCATTCCGTGATCGTTCTCTTTCAGGGAATGGATTGCAGCGGCAAGGACGGCGTCGGCAAACGCGTCCTCGAATTCGTCGAGCCGGCCGGCGTGGAGACGACGAATTTCAAGGCGCCGTCGGCGGACGAACTGGCCCACGATTTTCTCTGGCGCGTGCACAAAGCGGTTCCCCGCTATGGTCGCATCGGCCTGTTCAATCGGTCGCATTACGAGGATGTGTTGATTGTGCGGGTCCTGGACCTGGCGCCGAAGAAAGTCTGGCAGGCGCGCTTCGATCAGATCAACGCGTTCGAGAGAATCCTGACCGACAATCGGGTGATTCTTCTCAAGTTCTTTCTGCACATCAGCAAGGAGGAACAGGCCGAGCGGCTTCGCGAACGCCTCGAGAATCCGCAGAAGCATTGGAAGTTTGAGATGGCTGATCTCAAAATGCGGGAGCGTTGGGATGAATTCCAGGAGGCGTATGAGGACGTCATCAACCGCTGCAATGCCAGGTCCGCGCCGTGGCACATCGTGCCGGCAGACCGCAAATGGTATCGCGATTACGTTGTGGCGAAGACGCTCGTCGATGCTTTGGAAGACCTGAAGATGACCTGGCCGAAGGCGGGGGAGGATTTATCCCGCATCCGGATCAAGTGACGGGGGCCAAACACTCTTTGCGCCGATCGGCTCCGCGGCTTATAGTTGGCCCGGCGAACATTATGAAGACCACCAGGATTACATCTCTCATCTGCGCGTTGGCACTCGTTGCGAGCGGTACCGCCTTCGCCCAGGACAAAGCCAAAAAGAAAGAAAAGAAGTCCGCGGAGAAGCGTTCCGACGTCAAAAAGGCGAGCGTCAGGATAGACATCGCGATTACGCCGGGTGAGCGCGACGCGATTCGGGCTTATTGTGTTCAGTTCGAACAGCCGGGTAAGAAAGGCAAAAAGGACAAATCGCTGCCGCCCGGCTTGGCCAAAAAGGTGGCGCGCGGCGGTAGCCTGCCGCCCGGTTGGCAAAAGAAATTGGTCGTCGGCGAGATTGTTCCGGAACCGGTGTTCAAAGAGTGCCACCCGTTGCCGCCCGAGATCGTGGTCAAGCTGCCCGTTCCGCCGCCCGGAACCATCCTTCGCGCCGTCCACGGACAGGTCCTTCGACTGCACGAGAAGACGCTGGAGATTCTGGACGTCTTCGATCCCTTCCACTGAGGCCAGTAGAGCCCCGTTCTGCCGCATGAAGGTGATGCCGGTGGGTCGCCGCCGGAATTGCCTTGACTATGCGGGTCGTTTCGGCAGAGTGCCTGCGTTCCCGTACGTAGGAAAAGGAATTGGCCATCTGCCAGAGGAAAGGAAACTATGCACACGCTCGTGCTTTCAGCATCCGCCACGCGTACCGCCACCGCTTCATCCGCCCGTCTCTTGTGTTTCATGGCATTACTTCTCACCGGAAATGACTCGCTCGCCGGGCTGGTCGCGCACTTCAGGTTCGACGAAGGGAGCGGAATCATTGCAACCAATACCGCTGGTGCAGCCCACGGAACCTTGTCGTCGACAGGCGCCGCGTTTGTTCCCGGCGGCATCTCCGGCAATGCCCTGCAACTCGACCGGACGTTTAACGGTCACGTCCTGGTGGACGACGTCTTCGGCTTCGCGAGTGGCGATTATTCCGTGGTCGCCTGGGTCAAGACTCAGCCAGCCGATCTGACGCCCGACACGATTGTCCTTGGGAAACACCAGTCCGGGTCGGAGAACGGGTATTTCGTGTTCCTGAACACCACAGGCCCGCTTGGCCAGCCGGGCAAAGCATCGTTCTTCTCGTCACCCGGCTCGTCCACTCTGACATCCCTCACAGATGTCAACGACGGAGCATGGCACCAAATCGTTGTCGTAGCCCAATCCGGACAGAACAAAGTGCTTTACGTCGATGGCGCCCCGGTCGAAGCCGGCACTGCCAACTCACCAATGGTGGCGAACGCAGCCCCGTTCGTTGTTGGCGGCGTCCAGGGTTTTGGCGCCCCCGTTGGCCTGTTTACCGGCTGGGTTGATGAGGTTCAGCTCTACGATCATGCTCTGAGCGAGCGCAACGTGGGCTTCCTGTTTCGCCATCCGGCAGGGGAAATCCGCGCCCAGCAACCTCTCAAGCCGGAACGTCTCCTCGTCGCCCACTGGAGCTTTGACGAACAGAGCGGTGGCACCGTGCATGACGGCGTCGGCGGCCACGACGGAATACTGTCCCTCAATGGCGCCTCCTTTGCCTCCGGTGGCGTCGTCCGAAACGCTCTTCAACTCGATCGCAACCAGGATGGCTTCGTCGAGGTCGGCAATTTTTTCGATTTTCAGAACATTGACTTTACCGTTGTGGTCTGGGTGAAAACGCCTCCGGGTGACACAACGCCGGACACCGTGGTCCTTGGCAAACACGAGGCCGGCTTTCCAAACGGATACTTTCTCGCGTTGAACAGTGTCGCGGGCGGCCTCGCGGGCGCTCCCGGAAAGGCCTCCTTCTTCCCGGGCAATCTGGGCGCAACCGTCACCAGTACGAGCGATGTCAATGACGGGAACTGGCATCAGGTGGTGGTGGTGTCCCGTGTCGGAGAAGACCGTGGCATTTATGTGGATGGAGCCCCGGTTGAAGCTTCGCTGCCTTATTCTGCAACCATCGCAAACCTGGCTTCGTTCATCATCGGGGGTTTCAGCCTCAACGGACAGCCTGCCGGCGCGTTCACTGGCCACATCGACGAGCTGCAGGTGTATCAGGTCGCGTTGTCTCCCGCCGACATCGATTTCCTGTTTGCGCATCCGTCGAACGAAATTCGACACCAACTTCCAAGTCCCGGACAACACGACGCGCTCCTCGCACATTGGAAATTCGATGAACCCGGAAGCACCATCGTCCTTGACCATGCGGGCGACAATGACGGCACGCTCTCGCCTTCAGGATCCTCGATCGTTGCGGGTGGAATTGTGAACACGGCGTTGCGCCTGGATCGGGCGGCCAGCGGGTTCGCCAGTTTCGGTGACCGGTTTCCGTTGAGTGGAGAGGACCGGAGCATCGTTTTTTGGCTGAAGACGGATCCCGGGTACGACTTGGACGACAGTGTCGTGCTCGCCAAACACGAAGGCGGATTCGAAAACGGATACTTCACGGTGCTCAACACCACTGCGGGCGGGGCCATTGGCCAGCCGGGCAAGGTTTCGTTCTACACCGGGGGCCTGGACATCTCGGCTACGTCGACAACTTCCGTGAACGACGGCAATTGGCATCAGGTCGTGGCTGTGTACCGGGTCGGACAGAACAAAACGATTTACGTTGACGGCGCCCCCTCGGAAGACCTGGAGCCGGTCTTTCCGAACAGCGGAAACGGGGCTCCCTTTCTGATCGGCGGCGTCAATTCATCGGGTCAGCCGACAGGACTGTTCAGCGGCTGGGTGGACGAAGTACAGATATACAGCGTTGCCCTGGGAGATGGCGCCGTGGACTTTCTCTTTCAGCATCCCGGAATGTCTTTGCCGCCCGGCCAGCAGAACTGATTCTGAGAGGGACGCAGACGACATCGTTCCTGCGCCATCCACGGACAGGTCCTGCGACTGCACGAGAAGACGCTGGGTGAGGGGTGAGAATGTTCAAAGAGATCGCCTGGAGTGCGGTCCGTGGTCGCCCCACACCGTGGCCCCTGAGATGCGCCTTTGCTTGGTGGCGTGTCCTGACACTGCCTCAGGAGCGCAGATGTCCAATCTGCGCCGCCCGCCTGCCGATCCTCACGAACACGCAGGTTGGACACCTGCGCTCCGAAGACAAACCGGGCTTGGAGGGGTAGTGTCGAGATGTGCCCTTTGCCTGACCGCGGCGGCAATCGAGCTTGCGCCTTCGTTCGCCCCTCCCCAACATCCCACGCTCGAGATGCTGACGATCAGTGGACTCACCAAAGCGTTTGCCGGACGGACGTTGTTCGCCGACGTGTCGTTGCAGGTCAACCGTCAGGACCGCATCGGCCTGGTCGGTCCGAACGGCGCAGGCAAGACCACGCTCTTCTCGATCATGCTCAAAACCGAGTCGCCGGATGAGGGCGAGGTCACTTTCGAACGCAATACCACCGTCGGTTATCTACCGCAGGAAAGCGCGCCCGCCGGCGACGAGACCGTGCTCGAACTGGCCACGGCGATTTCGGAGGAGTTCGTCACGCTTCGCCGGCAGGTGCTCGCCTGGGACGCCGGGCATCCGGGCGAGGCCGATTTTCACGACAATGCGCACGACCGTTTCAACGAACTCAACGGCTACCAGATCGACGCCAAAGCGAAAAAAATCCTGGCCGGCCTGAGTTTCCGCGAATCGGATTTCGACCGGCCCGCAAAGGAAATGAGCGGCGGCTGGATCATGCGGACGCACCTGGCGCGGTTGCTCGTTCAGGAGCCGGACCTGTTGATGCTGGACGAGCCAACCAATCATCTCGACCTCGAAGCGCTGCTCTGGTTCCAGGGTTATCTCAAGAATTATCCCGGCGCGATCCTGATGATCTCGCACGACCGCGAGTTCCTCAACCAGCTCGTCGGCAGCATCGTGGAAATCCGCCTCGGCAAACTGTTCCGTTACCGCGGCAACTACGACGATTACCTCGTCCAGCGGGAAGCGAACGAAACGAACCTGCTCGCTGCCTACAAAAACCAGCAGCGCGAGATCGCGCGCCTGATGGAGTTCGTGGATCGCTTTCGCGCCAAGAACACCAAGGCCACCCAGGCGCAGGCCAAGCTCAAGCAGATCGATCGGATGGAGAAACTCGAGGCGCCGGTGGGCGACGACAAGAAAATCAGTTTCTCGTTCCCCCAGCCGAGGCGTAGCGGCCTCAAAGTCATTACGCTGGAAAACATCCATCACGCCTACCGAGAGAACGTGGTCTATCGCGGCATGAACTTTCAGGCGGAGCGCGGCCAGCGCACCGTGCTGGTCGGCCCGAACGGCGCTGGAAAATCAACGCTGCTCAAACTGCTCGCCGGAGTTTTGCCCGTTCAATCCGGCGCGCGCGCGCTCGGGCACAACGTCCGGTCCGGTTATTTCTCGCAGAATCGCGTCGAGGTGTTGCGGATGGAATTGACCGTGCTCGAAGAGGCGCTCGACACGCCGCAGCGGGTCACCGAGCAGTTTGTTCGCACGGTGCTCGGCTGCTTCCTGTTTCGCGGCGACGACGTGTTCAAAAAGGTGAGCGTCCTCAGCGGCGGCGAGAAGAGCCGGTTGGCGCTCGTAAAGCTTCTGCTCGACCCGCCCAATCTGCTGCTCATGGACGAACCGACAACCCACCTCGACATCCCGAGCATCGACGCCCTCGCCGCCGCGTTGGATCAATACGAAGGCACCCTCATTTTCATCAGTCACGACGTCTATTTCATCCGCGCGCTGGCCAATCACGTCGTCCGCGTCAGCGCCGGACAACTGACGCATTATCCGGGCGACTATCAGTATTACCTCGACAAGACCGCCGCCACTTCCGAACGCGCCGGGTTGACCTCCGACGGGCGGGAAGGGATGTCGTCGTCTCAGGCGGCCGAACGACGGCAGCGCGTCAAAGGCGACCCATCAGGCGCGGCGACCGGCCGTCCCTCTCTGGATCGGAAGGAACAAAAACGCATCGAGGCAGAGCAACGCCAGGCGCGTTCGCGCTCGCGCAAAGAGCAGCAACAAAAGGTCAAACAGTTGGAAACCGAGATTGCCGATCTGGAAGCGCGACAGGGCGAGTTGACGGCGGAACTGGAAAAGCCCGAGACCTACGAAAAAGCCGGAGCCGCCCTGCAGATCAATCGTGAACTCACTGACGCGATAGAGAGGCTTAAAGGTCTGACCGTCGAATGGGAGCGGGCCGCCGCCAGGCTGGCCGAGATGGAAGCTGCCGGATGAATCCGGCGTTCCAGGTTTCGCCAGGAACGCCGCATTCATGCGGCAGAGGCCCCCCTGGCGAGTTGGAGTCGGTCCGGCTGGTCATTCCTTAATTGACGTACGGAGATGCTCCCCCCGAGTTGCAACGGGGACCGACGTCTGCGCTTGTGGCCATCCGCCGTCTCGGATAATGTCGCCGCATGAAGTCCAGCTTCTGTCGCCACAAAGGTTTTGTCGCCTCGTTGGTTATCGGCTGTGCCGTCGCCGCGTCTTATGCCCAGCCCAAAGAGGCCAACTACGATGAGTCGAAAATCCCGGCGTATACCTTGCCCGATCCGTTGGGATTGACGAATGGCCAACCGGTGACCAAGGCCAAGACCTGGCAAAACAAGCGCCGGCCTGAAATTCTGAAGCTGTTCGAGACGCACGTTTACGGCCGCCACCCCGGCCGGCCCTGGATCGTCTGGGGAGAAGTCACTTCAACGGATACGCGCGCGCTCGGCGGCAAAGCCACGCGCAAGGAGGTCTCGCTGTTTTTCAACAGCCGGAGGGAGGGTCCTCAAATGGACCTGCTGATTTATCTGCCCGTCGGCGCGCAAGGACCTTTCCCGGCGTTTCTCGGGCTGAATTTCAACGGCAACCATGCCATCGCCAACGATCCGGGAATCACGCTCGCCCGAAGCTGGATGCGCAACGACCCGGCCAGGGGCATTGTCAACAACCGCGCCACCGATCAATCGCGCGGCAGCGAAGCGAGCCGCTGGGCGGTCGAGAAGATTCTCGCGCGAGGTTATGCGGTGGCGACGATCTGCTACGGCGACATCGAGCCGGACTTTCCAGAGGGCTGGAAGATGGGCGTCCGCGGGGCCTTCAGTCCCAAGGGGACCAATACCGTATTCGCTCCAGACGAGTGGGGAGCCATCAGCGCCTGGGCGTGGGGACTCAGCTACGCGATGGACTACCTCGAGAGGGACGATAGCATCGATGCGAAACGCGTGGCGCTGATCGGTCACTCGCGCCTTGGCAAGACCGCGCTATGGGCCGGCGCGCAGGACGAACGATTCGCCATCGTCATCTCGAACAATTCGGGGGAGGGCGGCGCGGCCCTGGCGCGGCGGAACATTGGCGAGACGGTCGAGCGGATCAACACGTCGTTCCCGCACTGGTTTTGCGGCAACTTCAAGCAATACAACCAGGACGTGAACGCGCTGCCGGTGGATCAGCACATGTTGCTGGCCCTGATTGCGCCGCGGCCTCTTTACGTGGCCAGCGCGGAGGAGGACAAGTGGGCCGATCCGCATGGGGAGTTCCTGGCGGCGCGGGGCGCGGATCCGGTTTATCAATTGCTCGGCAAGGAAGGGCTCGGTGCGGACGCGATGCCGAAGCTCAACGAACCCGCCGGCCAGACGGTCGGCTACCACATCCGTACCGGCAAACACGACGTCACCGATTACGACTGGGAACAATATCTCAACTTCGCGGATCGGCACTTCCGGTGATAGATGACAATCCAGGAACTGAATCACGTTGCCATCCACGTGAAAGACGTGGAGAGGAGCTGCCGGTTTTATCGCGAAGTCTTGCGGCTCGAATCAATCCCGCGACCGGGCTTCACCTTTCCCGGCGCTTGGTTCCGACTGGGGACGCAACAGGAACTCCACATCATCGGCGATCGGGGCGATCCGGTGTTCTCGCACAATCGCGGAAACCACTTTGCTCTTCAAGTGGATGACCTCGACGCGTGGGAGCAACACTTTCGATCCGTCGGGGCGGAACATCTCCCGCTCAAACAACGTCCTGACGGCGCGTCGCAGCTCTTTCTCCGCGATCCGGACGATCACGTGATCGAGCTTTTCACACCGCCGAAGGCAAACGCGGTCTGACGGCGGTCCGGACCGGCGACCTCGGCCGGCCGGGTTGCGTCAATGAGCGGCTTGCCGCTGTTCTTCCGTTCGAGGTTCAAAAGAAACTGTTTTCGCCACAGCCCGCCTCCGTACCCACCCAGTTGGCCGCTCTTGTTCACGACACGGTGACAGGGAATCACGATGGCGATGCGGTTCATGCCGTTCGCCCGGCCGACCGCGCGCACCGCACCGGGCGAACCGACGGCGCGCGCGATGTCTTCGTAGGAGCACGTCTCGGCGTAAGGAATCCGGAGCAGCGCCTCCCACACACGCTGCTGAAATGGCGTGCCCGGAAAGATCAAGGGCGCCGTGAATTGTTTCAGGCTTCCGGCGAAGTATCGCGTCAGTTCGTCCTTCAACCGGTCGAGATGTTGGTGCCGGCCCGGCACGACAGCGCAGCCGAACCGCCGGCCCACGGTCTTCAACTGTGCCTCCAGCATCCGGCGATCCGTGAACTCGAGCAGGCAGACTCCTTTCGCGTTTGCCCCGGCC
>DATEKZ010000609.1:0-3596 GCA_035277185.1 Verrucomicrobiia bacterium | reverse complement strand
TGGCTCGCCGGCCACGAACTCGCCACGAGCCAAACGATCAAATACACCGTGGAGCGGGGGCATTGGTCGGTTCACTTCAACGCTTCGCCGGATGGAAAGCTTTTCGCCGGTGACGGCGGTGGTCCGCGCAGCGTGGCTGCGCCTGGCAACGGACAGTGGATTTATCTGTTCACCCCGAAGCAGGGCAGACTCGATGCCGAAAGGCTGGTGGATTTGTCGAAGCACAACTACGAACTCGAACCGAACGTTACCTTCATGCCGGACGGAAAGTGGATTGTGTTTCGATCAAACATGCACGGATCGACCCACGTGTATGCGGTGGAGGTGAAGAAGGCGGGGTGAGGGGTTGATGGAATTTGCCGAAAAGATCCGCGCTTAATCCCTGAACCGTAGCCGCCGACGTGAGTCGGCGCTCATTTTCCCGCCAACTGCGAACGGCCGTTTCTATTCCGGGAGCGAATCCCCCGGGTTGGCTGCACCCTCCCCAGGTCGCCGGTCTCGGCTGCGGCCCCCCCGATCCGCAACTCCGCGCCAATGATATCCCTGGAAAAAACATGGCGGACTCTCCCTCCAGGTTGCGCATGTATGGGCGATGGACACCAGAATGTTGCCGAGAATTGACGAAATCGGCATTCGCCCTTGAGCCGCCAAAACCAATCCTATGTCTCCATCCACTGACTCGCGGGAAAGCCGCCAGTTCGCCTCGGAAACCAAGTTTCTGGTCGCGCCCGCGGTCGGGGAACAGATTCGCGACTGGGCGCGAGCCCGTCTGGCCCCGGACCCTAATGCGTCCGGCGAAGTGAATGATGGTCATGACGCCTATCAGATCACGAGCCTCTACTTCGACACCGACCAGTTCGACGTGTTCCATCGCCGGGGTTCGTTCGGGCGAAGCAAGTACCGCATTCGGCGATATGGCGCGGGCGAGATTGCGTTCCTGGAGCGCAAGCTCAAAACCCGCGGCCTGCTGACCAAACGAAGATCGGTGGTGAAGCTGGATGAAATGGAGCGCCTCGCCGACCCCAGACCGGAGCGCGGTTGGACGGGCCATTGGTTTCATCGACGGCTTCTGGCGCGCCGTTTGAAGCTGATCTGCGAGATTTCCTATCGCCGGACCGCGCGCGTTGCGATGACCACCTACGGGCCAATCCGGTTGACTCTCGACGAAGACATCCGGGCCTCGGCTGCGCACGGCGTGGTTTTCAATGGCGTCCAGAACGGAACCCGCCTTTCGGAGAATCACGTGATTCTCGAATTGAAGTATCGCTTCCAGATGCCGGTGCTGTTCAAGCTGCTGGCGGAGGAGTTCGCGTTGAATCCGCAGCCCATCTCCAAGTATCGGCTGGCGGCCGTCGCACTCGGGTTTGTGGCGGAGCCCAATTCGATGGCGCCCGCGAGGGATCAAATGTATGCCTGAGTTCCTCAAAGCACCATTCATCAACGGCACGCAAATCGAACCGTTCGATGTGTTGATCCGGCTCGTTGTGGCTCTAGTATTGGGCGGTGTCGTGGCGTGGATTTACCGCCGCACACGCAAAAGCACGGAAATCTCGGCTTCCTTTCCGATCACCCTGGTGCTTCTGGCGGTGTTGATCGCAATGGTCACTCAGGTCATCGGCGACAATGTGGCGCGCGCGTTCAGTCTCGTCGGCGCGCTGTCCATTGTTCGGTTCCGGACTGTGGTGCGTGATACGCAAGATACGGCCTACGTCATTTTCGCGGTTGTTGTGGGAATGGCAGTGGGCGCGAGCGACCTCTGGGTGTCGCTCATCGGGATTGGCGTCGTCGGCCTGGCCGCCTTCGTGATGATGACCCGCCCCGGCTTGATTGCCGGTTCGCAACCCTCCTTCCTTTTGAGTCTGCGTGTGGGGCTCGGCCACGATATGGACAAACTCCTCAACGGCACTCTGGATGCCCATCTGCAGGGGCGCGAGCTGATGTCGATTGCCACCGCCCGACAGGGGGTCTCGCTGGATGTGACCTACGAGACGCGATTGCGTCCGGACGGTTCGGCGGATGAACTCGTGAAGGCGTTGAACCGGGTTGAGGGCGTGCAGAGCGTTCAGCTTCAACGACGCGGGTTTGATGACGTTTAGTCAGCGCGCCTTGTAACCAAAACTTACTGACCAACGCCATGAACAACGAGTTTATGAGACTGCCATCTTCCAGGCCAATGGCCGCAGATCCTGTCCAGGGCCACATCCCTTCCGTCCCGCACTCGCTGCTCCCCGGCCCTATCCCTCTCCCCATCCGTTGGGGAGAGGGAGTTCGTCGCGCCGGTGAGGGGATTTCCGGATTTCAGTTCAATGTTCCGATTTCCTTCCGCAATCGCGGCTGTTTTCGGCGGATCATACTGACTTTTGCGTTTTCCTTCTCATTGTCTCTGTTCGCCCAGGCTCCCGACAATCCGCCTCGACGCGATGGCGATCGCCCGCCGGCCGGCGAGAGGCCCCCGCGGGAAGGGCGACCCGGCTTTGACGGACCGCCGCCATTTGGCCCGGGTGGTCCCGGCCCCGGTGGCCCCGGCGGGATGGGCGGCGTGCAGGAGGAAGTCAAATTGGTGAAGCAGTTCGACAAGGACGGCGACAAACGCCTCAACGCCGAGGAGCGCAAGGCGGCCCGCGAGTTTCTGGAAAAAGAAAAGGCGGAAGGCCGCGGCCGGCGCGGGCCCGGATTCCGCGGCCGCAACGAGAATCAGGAACCGCCGCAGCCCGGCCCGAAACTCTCGCCCGCAGACGTGAAGTCGCTTTCCGACGCGCCTCTCTACGACGCGGAAGCGCTGCGGACCTTCTTCCTCGAATTCGAGAACGGGGACTGGGAGAAGGAACTGGCGGACTTTTACAACACAGACGTCGAAGTTCCCGCAAAGCTCACGGTCGATGGAAAGACCTATCGCGACGTGGGCGTTCACTTCCGTGGCGCGTCATCGTTTTTCACGGTCGGCGAGGGCCGCAAGCGGTCGCTGAATGTGGCGCTGGACTTCGCCCATGAAGACCAGCAACTGGGAGGTTATCGCACGTTGAATCTGCTCAACTCGCACACCGATCCGACGTTTCTGCGGACCGTTCTGTATTATCAGATTGCCCGCGAATATGTCCCGGCGCCCAAAGCCAACTACGCTCGCGTCGTCATCAACGGGGAGAGTTGGGGCGTGTATGTCAGCGCGCAGCAGTTCAACAAGGATCTGGTCAAGGATTGGTTCGGCACAACGAAAGGCGCCCGCTGGAAGGTGCCCGGCAGCCCGCGCGGTCGTGGCGGGCTGAACTACCTCGGCGAGGATGTGAGGGATTACAAACGCATCTACGACATCAAGACAAAGGACGACCAGAAGTCGTGGGCCGACCTCATCCGACTCTGCAAGGTCCTGAACGAAACACCGGCGGAACAATTGGAAAAGGCGCTGGAGCCGTTGCTGGACCTTGACGACGTTTTGAAGTTTCTCGCTCTGGAAAACGCGCTGATCAACAGCGACGGCTACTGGATTCGCTCCAGTGACTACAACCTGTACCAGGATGAGAAGGGGCGCTTCCATATCATCCCGCACGATGCCAATGAAACCTTCCGCGCTCCCGAAGGTCCTGGAATGGGCAGGGGCG
>DATEKZ010000608.1:0-2625 GCA_035277185.1 Verrucomicrobiia bacterium | reverse complement strand
GGTGTGTTAGTAGCCCCTGCCGTGACTCTCAGTCTTCCATTTCACGTGCTTCGCGCGTTTAGGGTTCAGCCGCCGTCCGTTGCCTATTGGTTCGCGACAACACCGGTTTTCGCCCTCGCTCTTTGCTTGCTTTATCGATTCGGGAATGCCGGTTACCGCAGCTTTCGTCAGGGCGTGATTAGCCTCGAAGCGATCTTCGGATTTTTCGGCTTCGTGCTCGCAGTTGCATTTGTTGTTTGGATCTTACCCACCGGTTGGCTAGGCCATGACTGAAGCCACCGCCCTCAAGAAATTCTCGTGCCCCGCCTGCGGCGGCGGAGTGCGCCCGTCCTCGGGCGCAGAAACAGACAACTTGCGGAGGGCCCCTGATAGTCTCAAGACGCTAGACCTTGCGAACGTTGCTGCGGCCGGGGACGGCCGCACTCCGGGCTTGCGACGTTGCGGCGAGACTTCCCCAGGTTGAGAATTAGGAATGAATCCCAAGCCCCTCAAACGTCCGCCTTCAAATCCAGGCGTTGGAGAACTGATCCGGAATAAACGTCAATGGGCGCGTTCTCTTCCGCGCGACGCAGTTCAACGGGGATTCCTCGGCTGGCATGAGAATGGTTACCTCCCACATCGTGACGAACCCGGACTCGTGCAATTTGTAACGTTTCGGCTCGCGGATGCTTTCCCGGAAGAATTGCGCAGCGAATGGGAAGCGCTTTTGAAGATTGAGGACGATCGGAAACGCCGCGTCGAACTGGAGGCGTATTTGGATCGCGGGCGCGGTGAGTGCCATCTGCGCCAGCCGGAGATCGCCGGCCTGGTGGAAGGAGCACTTCGGTTCTTCCACGGAGATCGTTACGACCTTCGCGCCTGGGTGGTAATGCCGAACCACCTGCACCTGCTGTTTCAGGTCCAGGAAATGCCTATGGCACGACTACTGGTCGAAGCCTGGAAAGGTTACACCGCAAAGGAGGCGAACAGGATTCTCGGCCGTAAGGGAAAGTTTTGGCAGGAAGGATATTGGGACACATTCATGCGGGACGGCGACCACGAAACCCGCACACGACGCTACGTCGAGAACAATCCGGCAAAGGCGCAGCTTGTAGTGTCGCCGAAGGAGTGGCCTTGGAGTAGCGCGCGGTTTCGAGATCAATATGAGCGACTCATCCTGCCGCCGAAATAACGGAGTGCGCCCGTCCTCGGGCGCAGAAACGGACAACCTGCGGATGGGCTCGGATAATCTCAACACGCTGGACCGTACGAACGTTGCTGCGGCCGGGACGGCCGCACTCCGACAACAGGCTGCGTTTGTCCGCGGTTGAACTATGACTGAAGCCACCGCCCTCAAGAAATTCTCGTGCCCCGCCTGCGGCGGCGAGGCGCAGTGGAACCCCGGCAAGCAGGCGCTGATTTGTCCCTACTGCGGCACCACGTCGCCGGCGCAAATGGAACTGACCGCCACGGGCGAGGAGGTCATCAAAGAGCACGATCTCGTCTCGGCGATGCGCAATATTCCCGACGACAAACGGGGATGGGACGCGAAGAAGACCCAGGTCCGTTGCCAGAGTTGCCAGGCGATCTCCGTTTTTGATCCCGAACGCGTCGGCCAGCGTTGCGATTTCTGCGGGTCATCGGCGCTGGTGCCTTACGATGAGATCAAGGAGGCATTCCGCCCCGAAAGCCTGTTGCCCATGAAGCTGAGCGAGGCGCAGGTGCGCGACGCCATACGACAATGGTATCGCACGCGTTGGTTTGCGCCAAACAAGCTCAAGACCCGGGCCCTCACTGACACCGTGCACGGTGTGTATGTGCCCTATTGGACTTTCGACGCGCAGGTGCACGCCGACTGGACCGCCGAGTCCGGTTATTACTATTACGTGACAGAGACCTACACCGACGCGAACGGAAAGACGCAAACACGCCAGGTACAGAAAGTCCGATGGGAACCCAGCGCCGGGTCCCTCGACCATTTCTTCGACGACGAACTGGTCCCCGCGTCGCGCGGGGTGCAACTCGATTTGCTGCGCCGTGTCGAGCCGTTCCCGACGAAGGAACTGACGGCCTACAATCCCGGTTTTCTGTCGGGCTGGGTAGTGGAGCGATATCAACTCGATCTCGTGGCCGCCGCGCAACATTCACGCGAGCAAATGGACGGCAAGCTGCGCTCGATGTGCGCCTCACAGGTGCCGGGCGATACGCATCGAAACCTGCAGGTTTACCCGAATTATTCGGGCCAGACCTTCAAGCACATCCTGGCGCCGATCTGGCTCCTCAGTTATGACTACGGCCGGCGCGCGTTTCAGGTGGTGATCAATGGGTTCACTGGCGCCATCGCCGGCCGGTATCCGAAGAGTTGGATCAAGATCATGCTCGCGGTGATGGCGGCGCTGGGAGCGGCGGGAGTGATTGCATTGCTGACGAACAGGTAGCTCGTCACCTCCTGGTCGGACCGCGGCACTCCGGGCCGCAGCATGCCCGGAGTCACCAGAACCGCAGGAATGTTTTGGGCGGATCAGCTCGCAGGGTCGCACGGCCAAGCAGCACTATAAAGAATCCACGAATTTAGCATGGAGGATTTCGACTATCCGTTCGCCTCCAGCCTCTTTCTCCACCACGACATATCCGACCTTCGCCACT
>DATEKZ010000607.1:0-4238 GCA_035277185.1 Verrucomicrobiia bacterium | reverse complement strand
AATTGGATCTGAAAAGAAGAACGAAAGCCACGGTGAACCCAGCGCGGCGGGGCCGCAACCCAAATGATTCAACCGGAGCGCGGGTCTGCGACAGTCTGCGACCCGCAGCAGTCCTCGCCAGTCGAGACCGTTGGAATGTGTCCACTCGGCTGGAACTGCCGACGCCGCTGCGGGTCGCAGACCCGCGTTCCTTCAGTTGCGGCTATGCCGCACTGCGCTTCTTTGATGCTTTTAGCGTGTTTCGCGGGCTCAGTCGTCCGCTTTTTGCCCGGAAAAATGCGCGTATCCGGTCGCGCTCAACTCGCGCACGCCCTTCCGGTCGCGAATCTTCAACCCCGCTTCGGCAGTGATTTTGCCGACGCAACTCAACCTCAAGCTCCGGAACTGCGCTTTCCAGGCGTCGAGCAACGGAACGGCGTCGCGGCTGGCCAACGTAAACAGCAACTCGAAATCCTCGCCGTCGGTAAGCGCGGCGAGCGGCGGCGTTTTTGCCGGCGATTCGGCTTTCGCCAGAAGTCTGGCCGCCCGGCTGACCGGGATCGCGTCGCACATCAACTCGGCTCCCACGCGGCTCGCCTTCAGAATGTGCCGCAGGTCGCCCGCCAGACCGTCGCTGATGTCCATCATGGCATGAATCGAAAAATGTTCGGCGAGCCACCGGGCTTCCGCCAGCCTCGGTTCAAACTCCAGGTGCTTCCCGGAAAGCGAGCCTCCGAGTTCACCGGTGACGAAAATCGCGTCCCCGCTCCTGGCGCCCGATCGCAACAGGCATTTCTCCTTCGCCACCGTCCCCAGCACGGCAATGCTGACCAGCAGCCGCTCCGGATTGGTCGTGGTTTCCCCGCCGACGATGGACACGCCGTGCCTGACCGCCAGCGCCTTGATCCCTTCATAAATCCCCTCGATGAACGACACATCGAAGTCCTGCGGCAGCGCCAGGGTGATCAACGCGTGGCCGGGCGTTCCCGCCATTGCCGCGATATCGCTGAGACAACGCGCCAGCGCCTTGTGTCCGATTTGTTGCGGATCGGTTTCTTTCGTGAAATGAATCCCCTCAACCACCGCGTCGGTCTTGAACAACGCGTAACGCCCGGGCAGCCCCAGGTCGAGCACCGCGCAATCGTCGCCCGCCCCCGCCACGGTCCCCGAATCCCTCTCCAGCGATTCCGTCAACCGCGCGATCAGTTCGAACTCATTCATCAAACGCCTCCGTCTAGGCAATCGGGCGGGTCACGATCAGCCAGAAAAAGTTGGCGGTGTTGAACAGACTGTGAGTCAGAATCGGCGCCAGCAGATTGTCCGTCGCTTCGTAAAGCCAGGTCAACGCGATGGCCAGGAACGTCAACGGAATGAACGTCGCCAGATTAAGATGGGAGGCGCCAAACAAAACCGACGTGCCCCAAAGAGCCAGTCGCGGGTAGCCCACGTTTTTGATCGTTGGATAAAGGATCCCCCGAAACAAGAGCTCCTCGGCGACCGGCGCCGCCGCCACCGCCATAAACCCGAAATAAATCTGCGGCCCGACTTCGACCGCGGATTGCAAGGTGGTCACCGCCTTTTGCGCGACCGGTTCAACGTGAAACAACGTCATGATCCTGGCAGAAAGAGCGCCCAGCAAAAATGCGATCGGCAGGGCAAGCATTGCCGTGCCGACCGCCAGCAGGACCGCGCGCGTTTGTCTCGCCGAACTGATACCAAACCCGGTGGCCCAATCCGTCTGATGATAACGCACGAAAAGGGAAACCAGCACGATAATCGCGCCATGGAAACTGAGCGTGCTGATGACAAACGGCGCCAGCGATCCCGTCCCGGGCGCCGCCGTGCCGTCTCCTTTGAACGCGCTGGCGATGGCGCCGCCCATCAGCATGCAGCTCAACAACGCCAGCATCAGGCACATCACCGCTTCAACCTTCCATGGCTTTTCCGACAACATGACACGACGTTATTACAGCCCTGCCGAAGGTGACGATGGAAAAGTGAGGGCGAAGGAGGATTGACCACGGATTGCGCGGACGAACCACGGATGTGCGCATCTCAGTTTCTTGCATCGTTTTATCATGATCGGTGGGGGAACTGGTCGCGCGGCATATTACTTCGTTGCCGCCCTGCATATGGGGTGGGTTGCTTTCCCCCTCACCCTGACCCTCTCCCTCGGGGAGAGGGAACAAGCCGAAGCGGCGTTCGAGAACCAAAGACCGTCGTCAAGCAGAAGGCCGGGATCCTCGCTCCCTCTCCCCGAGGGAGAGGGACGGGGTGAGGGGGAAGGGAGCGGCCGAATATCCGCGCGGCTGCAAGATTTTGAGATGCGCCCACCACGGATGATCCGCGGCTTTGGTTCTTGCCCGGCGCCGGGCCGCGCGTAAGCTTTCAAGTGTCTCTGAGCCGGAAAACCGCCGCGCTCGTTGCCTTCGCCTTTGTCGGCGCATCGGCGGCCGTTGTGTTGCCGCCGCTCAGATCGCAGAAAACCGAGCCCAAAGTGCCTACGACCGCCAAATCAGCCGCCGCTCATACGAATCGCCTGGCGCGCGAGAAATCGCCCTACCTCCTCCAGCACCAGCATAATCCGGTCGATTGGTTTTCGTGGGGTGAAGAGGCCTTCGCGAAGGCGCGCAAGGAAAACAAACCCATCTTTCTCAGCATCGGATATTCCACCTGCCATTGGTGCCACGTCATGGAACGCGAATCGTTCGAGGATGAAAACGTCGCGAAGTTTCTGAACGAACATTTCGTGAGCATCAAGGTGGACCGCGAAGAGCGGCCGGACGTTGATAAGATCTACATGACATTTGTCCAGGCCACCAGCGGCCAGGGCGGCTGGCCTTTGAACGTCTTTTTGACACCCGAACTCAAGCCGTTCTACGGCGGAACCTATTTTCCGCCCGACAACCGGCACGGCCGGCCGAGCTTTCTGCATCTGCTCCAGCAAGTCCACCAGCTCTGGGCGACCAAGCAGAGTCAGCTCGTCGATTCCGCCACCGACATCCACGAACGCCTCAAGCTGCACACCCAACAGCAGAACGCCACCAACCTCGTGCTCAATCCGGAAATCCTCCAGAACGCAGCCAGGTTGTTCAAAAGGGAATACGACCCTCGCCACGGCGGGTTCGGAGGCGCCCCGAAATTTCCCCGGCCGAGCCAGCCTGCCTTCCTGCTCCGTCACGCAGTCCGGTTCAACGACACCGAAGCGATCCGCATGGTCGTGCATACCTGCGAACGCATGGCCGCCGGCGGCATGTACGATCAGCTCGGGGGCGGCTTTGCCCGTTACTCGGTCGATGCCGAATGGCTCGTGCCGCATTTCGAGAAGATGCTTTACGACAACGCGCAGTTGATCCACCTCTACCTCGACGCCTACCTGGTGAGCGGCGAGAAGCAGTTTGCCGACGTGACGCGCGACATCATCCGTTACGTGCTGCGCGACATGACCCATCCTGAAGGCGGCTTCTATTCCGCCGAAGACGCCGACAGCGAGGGCCACGAGGGCAAATTCTATTGCTGGACCAGGGAGGAGCTGTCGAAGCTGCTGACGCCGGAGGAATTTAATGTCGCGGCGCGTTACTTCGGGATCACGGACAAAGGCAACTTCGTCGATCACAGCCATCCTTCTCCCCTGCCCCACCAGAATGTTTTGAGCATCGTTGATCCCAAGCTCCCTGCCGCCGACAAGCCGCTTCTGGATTCGGCGAAAAAGAAAATGTCCGACGCCCGCGCGAAACGGGTCCGGCCGCATCTCGACGACAAAGTGCTCTCCTCCTGGAACGGCTTGATGCTCGGCGCCATTGCCCGGGCTTATGCTGTCCTCGGCGATGAAGGGTATCGCGCCGCCGCGGAGAAAAATCTGGCATTCCTCCAGGCGAGACTTTGGCAACCGCCGACGAATGGTGGAAATGTCCCCCTCACCCGATCCCGCGACGGCGGGACCACCCTCTCTCCCACTGGGGGAGAAGGACGGGGTGAGGGAGTGGTTCGTGGGCAAGAGACTTCCGGCACGCTCTATCACCGCTGGCGCGACGGAGAACGCGATGCCGTTCAACTCCTCGACGCCTATGCGTTCCTGCTGAGCGGCGTCATTGACCTCTACGAAGCCACCCTGGAGACGAGGCACCTGGAGTTCGCGCTGGCCCTGGCAGAGGCCATGTTGGCGAAGTTTTACGACACTGAAAACGGCGGCTTCTGGCAAAGCGCCGCGGGTGCTTCCGACCTCATCCTGCGGGTGAAAGAGGATTACGACGGCGCCG
>DATEKZ010000606.1:0-3023 GCA_035277185.1 Verrucomicrobiia bacterium | reverse complement strand
TTATGCGCCTTGTGCTGACCGGGGCGTCATTGGAAGACACTGTAGTGGAAGCGTCGGCCGATCTGATCGACTGGAAGCCCATCTTCACGAACTCCGCTCCAGTCGGCCCGATCGAACTGATCGACGCGGGTGCGACGAATTATCCGGCCCGCTATTATCGCGCCGTGCGGTAACACGCCGGAGGATCAATTCAGGTGGCGGAAATGCGCCAAACTCGTTTTTTTGCCGTCCCGACTGCCGGCCTGCACGACCGTACCTACCTTGACTACCTTGAGCAGCACAGACTCGGCCTGTCCGACGGCTTGGGTCGCCGTTTGAGCGGCCAGGCTTGCCGGCGTCGCGATAACCCAAGAATCACCGAGCAGGTTACCGCCGCAAAACCCACTATCGGCGCGCCTGGTTGCCCGTTCGATGGTCGTTTAAGTGTCAAATCAATGCGGCCAATACACTTAGCCGAATTCTGTAAGTCCGGATGTCTTAGGCACGCCCGGGTGCCATCGCCAGATTTGAGGCACTCATTGGAACAGCATGGCCCCCAGGTTGGCCGGGCGCATTTTCTCAGTCTTGACCGGGTGCAACAGCCGAAAACTGTATCAGGTCTTGGCATTATGAGAAATGGGTAAGGCACCCTAGTTGCTATTGCGTCAGCGATAATAATTCTTTGGTTGTTCCGATGGCACCCCACCCGGTGCGGAGCTGGACCGACTGAAGGTGGTAACTGGACATTTAGTCGTGCAAGCAAAAATGGTTGTTCCGCAGTGTAAAGGGTCGTTTCTCGTGACCTGGCCGCCCCGCCTGTGGTCGTTTGGATGGCTGATTCTGGCGCTTTTAGTTCCGATCGCGGCGCAGGCTCAGGTAACCATCACGATACAACCCCAAAGCCAAACGGTTGTTCCCGGGAGGAATCTCGTCCTTACCGTCGGAGCCACCGGTACTGGACCGCTGATTTATCAATGGCGTCTGAATGGAGTCAATATCCCGGGAGCCACCGGCGCTTCGCTGACCGTTCCGAACTTTCAAGACCGCAACTCCGGCGATTACACCGTCGCTGTGGCGGATTCCGTGGATGCCGTCAACAGCGCTGTGGCGCAGGTGCGAGTGAGCGGTCTGGATGCGCTGCCATTTACCGACAGTTTCAGCGGCCAGAATGACATTGGCGGAAATGTCGGCACCGGACGCGGCAACAATACGGGAGCCACCAAGCAACCCGGTGAACCCAACCACGCCCGCAAACCCGGGACGAACTCAGTCTGGGTGACTTGGACGCCGCCGCTGGGCGGTTTGCTCGGCGGGGTGGCGTACTTTGACACGGCCGGAAGCAGTTTCGACACGATCATCGCCGTTTACAGAGGTGATAACGTAACCAACCTCACGCTGGTGGCCGCCAACGACGATAGTGTTGAATGCGGGGACGAGACGCGGAGCTATCACACCAGTTCGGTGCGTTTCAAAGTCGAATTGGGGGCCGTGTATCGCATCGCCGTTGACGGCGTGGCCGGAGCCAAAGGCGACATTGTTCTGAGCTGGGACGTCAAGCTGCTCGAGAACTTGCTGGGGTTGATCTCGCTCACTCCGGACCTCAGAGTTGGGCTTCTGGGCGACAGCATTACCCTGTCGGTCGATCTTCTGGGTTTGTCTCGTTACCAATGGTACCACAACTGCGAGCCGATTCCGGGCGCTACTCAAAACGTCCTGACGATCGACAATCTGCAGCCGGCAAAGGTGGGTCTCTACTTCGCGCGAGTGGAACACACGGTGACCGGCGCCGCAGTAAACAGTGATCCCGTCAACGTTCAGATCAACGTCACCGATGGCAGCTTCCAGGATGCTGCAGCGCAGAACAAGTTCGGCGAGATGGCCGAGTTGGCGATGGCGAACCCGGTTACGCAACAAAGCAGCCTGCAGAAGGCCTCGTCACGCTCAGGGACAGTCAAGAAGATGAGTGGCGGCCCCGCGTCCGGTTATACCGGGACCCAGATCTTCAGCACGTTCGGTTCGACCAAGGAAGCCGGCGAGCCCAATCATTGTGGAATCATTGGCGGTGCGTCCGAGTGGTATTCCTATGTTCCGCCAGCCAACGGAGTGGTGAATCTCAATACGGACGGCAGTGACTTCAACACGGTCCTGGCCGTTTATACCGTGCCTCCGGGACAGCCGGTGACTTTCCAAAACCTTCAGTCGGTTGGGTGCAGCAACGAAGCTGGAAACGGCGGCGACAATGCGGTCTTCACCGCGTCCCGCGACAAAGTTTACTACATCGCCGTCGATGGTGTCAGCGGTTCGCGAGGCACCGTTCATCTGAACTACGGTTTGAACATCCCGCCGACGATCAACCAGCAGCCCCTGAGTCAGACGGTTCCCCTCGGGGCAACGGCGACCTTCAATGTTTTCGCCAGCGGCGTTCCGGCGCCGTCTTATCAGTGGCAATTCAATGGCGTGAATCTCGATGGGGCGACGAACAATTCCCTCACCCTGAACAATGTGCAACCCTCCCAGGCCGGAACCTATCGAGTGCTGGTGAGCAACGCGGCGGCCACGGTGACCAGCGCCGAGGCGGTTTTGACCGAGATTGAGCCTCCCGCGATTGCGACACAGCCTCAAAGCCAAACCGTCGTTGCCGGGACGAACGCGGCGTTCAGCGTCGCGGTCGGCGGCACCGCGCCGTTTTCGTTTCAGTGGCGCTTCGGAAGCGTGACTCTCTCCGGAGCAACCAATCAAACGCTCAACCTCACAAACGTTCAACCCGCCGCGGCCGGCGGCTACTCCGTCGTGGTCGGCAACGCCGCCGGGACCACGACCAGTTCCAACGCTGCTTTGACGGTTATCTCGCCGCCGGTGATCACGATGCAGCCGCAAAACCAGACGGTCGTTACCGGGGCGAATGTGATTTTAGATGTCGAGGTAAGCGGCACGGCGCCGTTCACGTTTCAGTGGCGACTCGACGGCGTGAATCTCTCCGGAGCAACCAATGAGACGCTACACCTGACCAGCGTCGCTCCATCCGCGGCAGGAAATTATTCAGT
>DATEKZ010000605.1:0-8122 GCA_035277185.1 Verrucomicrobiia bacterium | reverse complement strand
CATCAGCGTGACCGCCAACGCCAACAGTAATGTAATTCGTTTCATAGCCTTTCTTTCTGTGTCCCGTCATTCTGACCCAAACACCGGATACATTCGACAGTTTTTCCCCTAAATCCTTCAGCCGGACCCCGCTTTCTATCGGGGGGGCCCACTCTCGTATCACTCCTTGCTTCATCACTGCCAATTGATAACGTTTTCGACGTCCAATTAACTCACAACTCACGTGGCCCATGAACGATCCATCAAAAGGCAGATTTCTCACCCGGCATCAGAATGAACCCGCCGATGGAACTCATGGCAGACGCGCCGCCTGCGGATAGACACGCTCATTTCACCGGGACAGTCACCTGATGAAGCCAAAAACACTTCTGCTCATGACCGTGCTGGCGCTGGGCGTCCTGGGGATCGTCACATTCTACAACCGGCAGACGAGGCCCGCCCGGCCTGACCCCTCGTTTTACCACACGCCCGAAGGCGTGAACCTCACCCTCCAGGAACAGCGCACGGTTCTGACCGACGCCTTGCGAACCAACGACCTGCAGTTCATTCATGGCCAGATGTATTATGTTCAAGGGCTCGCTGACGCGCTGTCGGCCAAACTCGACGGCGAGAAAAAACAGCGCGTCGATCCGAAGCTGATCGAACTCAAGCGCATTGCCGAGGAGATTGATAATTTCTCCGGGCGCAACAACTTCGAGGCAACGCAAGCCGGGCTGCAAAAACTGTTCGATGCCTTCAAGGAACTCGACGCCGAATTCAGGCCCGCGAAGAAATGACATGTTCTCCGCGACACGACTGTTCCCCATTGCCGTCTGCTGGCTTCGGCTGATTTCCGTGTTGGTTGCCCCGTTCGACGGCCATGCGCACGACACTGGCTCGAGCTACTTGATCCTCAACGTCCGCGGAGATCACGTCACGGGCCGATGGGAGATTGCCCTTCACGATCTGGACGATGTGTTGAAGCTCGACGCAGATCGGAACGGGACCGTGAGCCGCGAGGAACTGCGTGCACGGATTTCATCCGTCACGAACTACTGCGTCGGCTATTTGAAGCTCAACGCGGACGGCGCGGCCCGAAACATCCGGATCACCGACACCGAGCCGATCTTTGAGGCTTCATCAAGGGGTACCAATGTCATCTTGAATTTCGTTACGGATGAAACCCCGCTACCGAAAGTGCTGGAACTGGACTACCGATTGTTCTTCGCAGTCAAACCGCAGCATCGAGGCCTGTTGTTGCTCGAATGCGACGGGCGAAGGCACACGGCGATGTTCAGTCCGGACCGTCCGACGCAGCGATTCGATCTTGCGGTCCCGAGTCCCGGCCGTGAGTTTCTCGCGTTCTGCTGGGAGGGGATGTGGCACATCTGGATCGGATTCGACCACATCCTCTTCCTGCTGGCGTTACTGCTGCCGTCCGTGCTCGAACAGCAGGCGAATGAGTGGAGGGGCACGGCCTGTTTCCGGGATGCCTTCTTCAATGTGTTCAAGATCGTCACGGCCTTCACCGTCGCGCACTCCGTCACCCTGAGTCTGGCCGCGCTCAACCTCATCACCTTGTCGTCACGCTGGGTGGAGTCCGCGATCGCGGCCTCGGTGTTGATTGCGGCGGCCAACAACCTTCGTCCGTTTTTCCGAGGGCGCGCCTGGCTGGTGGCATTCGGGTTTGGAT
Organism: Verrucomicrobiia bacterium; assembly: GCA_035277185.1. Lineage (GTDB taxonomy): Bacteria > Verrucomicrobiota > Verrucomicrobiia > Limisphaerales > AV2 > DATEKZ01. The sequence continues at coordinate 6,450 of DATEKZ010000605.1, read as the reverse complement.
TGGTCCACGGGTTCGGCTTCGCCACGGTGCTGACGGAATTGGGACTGCCGCAGGGTGCCCTGGCCCTCGCCCTCGTGGGATTCAACGTCGGCGTGGAGGCCGGACAACTTGCCATCGTCGCTGCCTTTCTGCCCCTGGCGTACCGATCTCGGGAATCCTGGGTTTACCAGAAGCTCTGTCTGCGCGTCGGTTCGGCTTTGATCGTGGTCGTGTCCTGCGTCTGGATGCTGGAGCGCGTGTTCGATCTCAAGCGTTGAATGTCGCTCGGTTCTTGTGTTTCCCGTCGATCAAACCTCCGTCCGCCGAGGAACAAACGGTCGGCGGGTCGGCAATCTGCTTGACACCCCTGCCAGTCGCCTTAGCCTCCCAATGGATCTCAACCTGTTCCGGAGTTATGAAAACCGCGCGGCGTGGCTTCCCGCCCAGGACCTCTCAATGTCCGTCGGCGTTTACGTTGATCGAACTCCTGGTTGTCATCGCCATCATTGCCATCCTGGCCGGCCTCCTGTTGCCGGCGTTGGCGAAAGCAAAAGCCAAAGGCCACCAGGTCGCCTGCCTCAACAACCTCAAACAAATCAACCTGGCGTTTCACACCTACATCGTCGATTTCAACGACACTTTCCCGGGCGCGGCGGCCAAGCTTCCGACTTTGCCCGTAGCTGAAGACTGGATCTATTGGAATGGTATAGACTCACGCATCACGTCTCCCGCCCGTCGTGAAGCCCGGAACAGCCCGCTGGCGTCGTTCCTGGGCGGCTTCCAGACCAACCTCTATCGCTGCCCGGCTGACAAAGACATCAAGAAGCGGGAGGCCAATCAGTTTCCCGGCCAGATTCAGTACCTTTACAGCTATACCGCCAACAGCTACTACGTCCCCTCCGGAGGCAACGCCACTCGACCCACCGATAATCACGGCATCACGTCGCTCTATCCCGGCAACCCGGTGCAGGATGACCTTCACTTCAAAGCGAACTTCATCAAAAGTCCCGCTCAGAAAATCATGATGGTGGAAGAATTCGCCGACCGTAACCTGCCTGATGACGGTCGTTGGACCCCGACCTCGAAACGGCGGATTGGCCTCATGCATCCGCCACCGTTCGGCCACAGTGACAGCTACATCTCCGACCGGCACAATAAGAGAGGCACGGTGAGTTTTTGCGACGGCCACGTGGAGAGCGTAAAGCCCAGCTTCGGCAACCTGGTCGAGCACTTCGATCCGACCTACTGAGCGCCAGCACTTTGCTGGAACTGAATTAGAGAATTGGCTCGCCCTCACCCTGACCCTCTCCCCCAGGAGAGGGACTCCTTTCGGCCGCGCTGGGACGAAGGGTTCCCTCTCCATGAACCGTCGGAGGCCCCGCCAGGTTTTGAGTGCGCCAGTCCTCTGGCGCTTTGGCAGTAGTGCCGAGCCGACCGAAAGCGCCAGAGGACTGGCGCACTCTCCCGCGGCCGCGGGACTACCGCGCGATCCGTAGGTTCATGGTCCCAATGCGCGATCCAAATGTCGTGGAAGCTGCCAATGAACCGCAGAAAAACATCGAACACTGAACATCCAATGCGCCGAACCTCACCCGCTTTTAATCACACTCTATCGGTAAGCGATCCAATAAATGGCTTGCCTTCAGTCTCCTTATTGGCACTCTGTGTACTCGGTTCCAACTTCTTTCACACCTACAATGCTTATGAAAGCGAGACCTTCCTTTTCTCTCACTGATTTGTTCTCGATCGCAACGGCCTCCGCGCTGTGTGTGTCGTCCGTCATGGCCCAAACGCCTCCCGGGCCGCCGGAAGACAACGGTCTGACGCCGAAGACCGACACCATTTTTATCAATCTTCCGTCCATTCATAACAACACCTCGACCGAAAGCCTCGGAGTGGCGATCGGCCAGAACGGAAATGTCCTGGTTGGCTGGGAAGATGACGGTGACGGTATCACCGACACCGAGGCCATCTGGACGATGTTCAACGCGAGCGGCGTCTCCATCACTCCCGACACGCTGCAGACTTCACTCGATCCGCAGTATGCCGGCCAATCCGTGTCGAACAAGTTCCTTTGCTATTTTCGCAGCGATGGCTCCGCGATACCGGGTAACACTTCGTGGGGGCCGAAAATCAAGGCCAACCTGTTTGGTGACGGATTCGGGATGGGAGCAACCTCGTTCTCGCTGGGGATCGAAGTGACCGAGCTTGCGAACATCAATCTCGACGCGGGCGGAGGTGGAGACTTTCCATCGGTGCAATTGCTGACGGGCGCGGGCGGACCTGCGGGCATCGCGGTCGGCGTGACCGATGCCGACGCGGAACCCGCCGGCGACATCCGCATTGGTGACTGGGAGCACCTGTCAAACGGGAACATTGTGATCATTGGAGAAAGCCGTCAGGGCGACGATCTGGTAAGCCGGTTTGGCGGTACGTCACCCGGAAACCACGCGACGCTCCGGATCGTGACGCCGACAGGGCAACAGATCAAAGCATACGGTCTGGTCAGCGAAAGTCCCACGGCGAACGGAATCTGGCACGGTGTGGGGGTGACCTCGAACGGCTTCGCAGTGCGGTTCGACTCCGGCGGCGCCAAGGTGCGCATGTTCGACAACAGTGGCAACCCGACATCCACCAACATCGACCTGGCCACACTGACCGGAATCCCGGGAGCGGCGGGAGGCGGGCGCGGCGACGGCACGGGATTCCACGGAAATGGCAGGGATGCTTATGTGGCGGTCACCAGTGGTGTGGACGACCAGGCACGACGCCAGGTGTTTGTGACCGTGTTGAACGCGAACGGAACGCTGCGCTACTCCAAGGCGGTCACGACGAACGAGGTGCTCCTCACGAATTCCGACCGCGTGGACGCAGCAATCACTCCGGACGGACGCGTGCTGGTGGTTTTCGATGATGATGATTCGGCTAGTCCGAGCGCCAGAATCGTGTTGGGCCGTATTCTGGATCCGGCGGGCAATCCGCTGGGAGGCACGTTTTATGTCAGCGAATTGGAGACGCCCGATACCACGACCCTGGAGGCGCGACGGCCACGCGTATCCTGGCGCGGTGAACTGGCGGCAATCGTGTGGGAGAGTCGGAACAGCCCCGAGACCCAGGACCCGGTCGTGGCGATGCGTTTGTTCAGCACCTTCAAGCCGGGAAGCGTCGAATCGGTCGGTTTGACGCGCGTCGTGCCGGACACGCCGGTCATCCTTCCCGCAGCGGACGCCCTGGGCAATTGGGAACCGTACATCAGCGTGCTGGGAAACAGCACATTCCTGATCGAGGCCAATACGTTTGCCGAGAACTCGACCAGCGAGCAGCGCTACGTGGTGGCCCTGCAACCCGCCGCAGGTGGCACGATGCGGCTCGGCGAAGGATTCTACTCTGACAACGGCCAACCGTACCGGGCACAATTGAATCTCTCCCGCCAGAACGGCAATCCCGGACGCGTGGCCGGAGACAAACGACCGGGCGCGGTCAATTTTGTGGTGGGCGGGGAAGCTTCTTTGTACGGCTTTCCGGCGTCATTTAACTCCGACGGACGCTTCAATCCCGCCTCTGCGTTTTACTCCGCACTGGCGGGCGTATCGACAGGCGCTCGCGATGGTTGCGTGCAAACTTTCTCGCTGGACCCGGTCACGCTCGCGCAAACGATGCTTTCCAAGGCATTCGATTCCGCCTTCGGCCGTTGCTGTACGAACACGACGCCGATCGACCCTGTCTCTGATCAGATATCACGTTTCGGTGGCGACCTCGCAGGGCTGGACGACGGAAACTTCGTTTCGGTCGTGGAAGATCGGTCAAGGATCAGCAACCCGGCCGGCAACGCCACGGTGGCGACGATTTTCCGACCGGACGGCTCCATCGTGAAAGAAGCCTTCAAAGTTGCGGATGGGGATATCTGGTCAAACGTCGCCGCCTACCGCGGAGGATTCGCCGTCCGCGTCGCAGGCGTGATTTATTTCTTCGACAACGCCGGCACATTGCAGGGCCAGGTAAACCAGAGTACTTCCGGCGACAGTTTCGACGGAGGTAGAGGCGATGGCACTCGTCTGTTCGCGCATATCAACAGTCCATACCTCTACCTGGTGGGCAAGGTCACCACTGCGACGACAATCAAGGTGGCGGTATGGGACACGCGGAACCGCCAGTTTGTCACTCTGGCCAGTGTCAGCGAAGCGGGATTCCCGGGCGGTACAGACCGCGCCAACGGAGCCGTCGATGCGCTGAATCGCCTGACCGTCTCCTGGGTGTCGCAACCGCCGGGCTATGTGAACCAGCAGGTGGCCGCGCGTGTCCTTGCGTTCAACGAAACGACCAGGACCATTGCGCCGCTCACGCCGAGCTTCTTTCCGTTCATCAATGCTTCGACCAACGACACGATTCGCAGCCTGCAGATGAGTGTGGCGATGACCACGCGCCAGATTTGCGTCGCGGCCAAGGGCGAGATCAACCTGCTGAACAACCCGGCGGCCGGCGCCACTTCGCCGCGCGAAGTGAATTTTTACACTTTGTTCAGTCACCCCGATCCGCAGAACGACCCGACTCCGGCGGCCGGCGGCGGGCCAACGCTGACCGTCGCGCGCAGCGCCAGCACGGTGACCCTCTCCTGGCCGGCTGCGGTAACCGGTTTCACTCTCGAAGAAACCTCCACGTTGACCAGTCCGTCATGGGGGCCGGTGAGCGGAGTCGTCAACAACTCGGTGAACGTTACGGCGAGTAGCGGCAATAAGTTCTATCGGTTGCGCCAATGACAGAGTTTATCCTCTGCTTGCTCCGTTGCGTCCTGGTCCCTATCGAATGCTCACGGATTAGTTCGGGGGAGAGATGTCATGGGAATGGGGGCGAGGGAAGGCTTGCCGGAACGACCCTCCTTTTCGTGCATTGCCAAAGAATTATTCCGTTGCCCCCATTCCTTTGCCGTCACACGTCAAAGTGACGAACTGAAGCCTCTGCCTCTTCGTTTCCTTCGTTTCCTTCTGTGGAATCAAGTTACCTGACCGACTTGCGCATTGACAGGCCGCCGCGCAATCAGTTACACAAGAAGCGCGCCCGATGTTCCCTTCAATCCCCGAAAATCCTATGAAAAGACTCGCCTTGTTCCTGCTTTGCGCCCTGGTTTCCGTCGTCTCGTCCGAGGCCGCCAATATTTATTGGGTCAGCTTCCATGCGGGCGACAACGCGCCTTCGGCCGCCGCTCGCACTGCCGGGTTCACCAATGCTCCGGACATCGCCTATACGCAGTTGCTCAGGAACAACGGACACACCGTGACCCGCGTCGTTTCGTCCGGGACGCCCAATACAAATCTCCTTAACGCAGCCGACCTCGTCATCATCAGCCGGTCGGTGCCCAGCGGGGATTACGAACTGGATGCCGAAACCGCGGCGTGGAATGGGATCACCGCCCCGACGATGATTTTGGGTGGCTACGTGATTCGAAACAACCGCCTGGGATATACCACGGGCGGGACTATTCCGGATACGACCAATACGGTTAACCTGACGGTCAGTAATCCCTCGCATGCGATCTTTGCGGGCATCCCGCTCGATGGCGCCAATACCATGGTCAATCCGTTTGCGAATATCGCCACCTTTACCAACACTCCGCAGCGCGGCATCTCCGTTAACACCGATCCGCTCGCCGGAGGCGGAACCTTGCTGGCGGCGATATCGTCTGCCGGCGCCCCGGCCGGCGGAATGATCATCGCCGAGTGGCAGGCCGGTGCGGTCATGGGCACCACCCCCGCTGATACGCTGGGCGGTCATCGGCTGGTTTTTCTGACGGGCAGCCGTGAGGTCGCCGGTTTGACCTCGGAAGGCTCCGGCATCTACGACCTCGCTCCGGACGGCGCCAGGTTGTTTCTCAACGCCGTGGATTACATGTCAACAACCAGGGTTATCACGGTCAACACCACGAATCAGGTTGCCGGCGCGGGCGAGACGAACCTGACGCAGGCCATACTGGCGCTTCAGGACGGCGATATCATCCGGTTCAACATTCCCGGTCCGGGTCCGCATTATCTGCAAACTCCGACTGACGGTTTTCCGATTGTCACCAAGGACAACGTCACGATTGCCGGCTACTCGCAGCCGGGCGCGTCACCCAACTCGAACCCAATCACTTCCTCCAACAACGCCCAGATCAAGATCGTGCTGGACTCGCGCAACGGAAATTACCGTGACATGGAGTACACCGCGTTCGGGACGACGGTCACCAGCAGCCCGCCGATCGACAACAGTTCCATGTCCGGTGAACGCGGAGGATATGGAGCGCCCGAAAAAGCCGTCCTCGGGATTTATCGCGGCACCAACGCCAGCGTCCGGGGTCTGGCCTTCCTCGGGGCCTTCGTGGAGGGCAATTACGGCATTGCCGTGGCCCATGATTATGGCCTCAACACGAACGTTCTGGATCGTCTGGCCTACGACGCCGGGAGCTCGCGCAATTGCCACATCAATGGCTGCTGGTTC
>DATEKZ010000604.1:0-3178 GCA_035277185.1 Verrucomicrobiia bacterium | reverse complement strand
CTGTCGTCATCCCCTCCCATGAACGTGCCTTGAAGCCGAGAAGCCCCCTTACGGGGGAGATTCAGGTGACGGGAAGGATGCGGCCGAATGTCTGAGCGACCTGCTGATAATTCCAAGGGCGAAAATGCCCCTTCCTGAGTTTGCCGATACTTGTTACGTTCTGCTCCGGAAAACAATGCCTGCGATGAAGACGATCTTCCTTTTCTTTGCGATTCTGCTCTTGTCGGGTTGCACGACGGTGGAAGTTCAAGAGCAGCGGTTGGTCTCGAAACCGAACATGCTTTTCTCGCGATCCGCCGTGTACAGTTACTCGTCCAGGATCATGCCGCAGCTTCAACCGGGGTTGGCGGTTTCGGGCGGGGCGCAGCCGAGCACGTGCACGGTGTGCCGCTGAAGACTTGCGTGAACCGGCAACCTCTTCCCTGGCACCCGGCTGTTTTGAGCGCGTTTGTTGCGGCGGCTTTGCTCACCACCGGCCAGACCGCAACGGTTCCAACGTTTGAGCTTCCCCGGTGGCAAACCGGCGAACCGGTGCGGCTCGACGATTTTGCGGGGCAAATCCTGGTGTTGGACTTCTTCGCCTACTGGTGCGCCCCGTGTGAGCCGGCTTCAAAAGAAATCGAAAATGGCGTGCGGCAGTTTTATGCGACGCGACGCGGCAATCCTCATGGGGTACCCGTGCGAGTACTCTCGGTGAACATCGAGAGCGACTTCCCGGAGCGAACCGCTGCCTTCGTGCAGCAGACCGGAATGAGTTTCGTTGTGAACGATTTCTCCGGCACGCTGCTGAAGCAGCTCGGCGGAGAGGGTATTCCGTTCCTCGTGATCGTGGATGGCACGCGCTCGCAACCCGGTGCGCCCCGCTTCGAGGTCGTGTACCGTCACGCTGGCTTCGAAGGGCTGCGCAGAATTCGTCAGATCATCGACCGGCTGGGTTCCGACGCGGCTACTCCGAAGCCGCCCCGCTCGATCTCATCGCCAGCGCCGGAACCTGGCCCCGGCGCGCCGTGGGCACACGGCCTCGGAGTTGATGCGGAATTCGTTTGGGCTTCGGACATCATGCTTTCCGACAGCCGCTTCAGTTACCGGCTGGAAAAGGGCGGCACCGAACTGGAACTGGCGTTCGCTTACGCCACTTTCGACATCGAGTATCAACCCTTCACGCCCATCGATTTTTTCGGTTTCAATGAGGATTTGCACGAAGACCGCTTCACCGGTCAGGCCAGTCTGCGGCAGAGGCTGGCTCAAACCTTCACGCTCCTTGCCGGCGGCGGTATCTATGATGGCTACTCGGACTACCGGCGTGTTTGGATCGCAAATCGGTACCGCCAAAAGTACGACCACCCGGACTTTCCGCGCGTTCCTGGCTACGAAACGCCGGACCCGAAAGGGTACAACCTCTCCATTGGGACGCGTTACGAATACCTTCCCGCCATCGGCTTTGCGGAACTGAAACTGGGCTATGCCCACGACCAAACCGCGCCCGGTTATGAGGATAGCCTCGACACCAATGGCCAGTTCGTGCTGCTCCAAGGCCGCGAAAGGCTCGACACCAAATCCGTGGCGCTCACGTTGGAGAATGTTCTCAGCAAACGCCTCCGCGCCTTGAACGAGTTTGGAGTCAGCGACACGACCGGACGCGAACCCCGCTTCACCTACCAGGGCTCGCTCAACCTGGCGTTGGCCGAGCGATGGGTGTTGCGCGGCTATGGCGGTCTTTCCACCGAAGCACCGCAGTTCGACGGACATTTTTTTGGACTGACCGCCGAATACGAAGCAGCGCCCAATCTTCTGCTGAGTCTGTCGGGACGCTACTATCGCGACAGCGGCGAAATCGAGAACTCGCTGCCGGTGACGAGCGCGGCGCCGCCGTTGCGGAGCTGGGAGGCGGGCGTGGGGTTCCGTTACACATGGTCGCGCGCCTCGCTGAAGCTTCAGGCGGGACCGGTTTGGACCGACTATATGCCCCAACCCGGCATTGCGGAGGAATTCACGTATCTTTACAGCGATCGCAATTGGGTGCTTGTGCAGTTGGCCTTTTCGGTGCAATTGTAGGCCCGCGTTTATGAGACTCATCTCGTGGCCGGCTGTCATCCCGGTTGTTTGCCTCCTCGCACTCGTGTCAGCCGTTCCCGTTGCCCGGGCCCAGCCCTATCAAGTTGGCCAGATCGTCACGACCAACTTCAGCCTGACGACCCGATTCGCGTGGACAAACGACAACGGGCAGGTCTTTACACCCGGCACGCCCCTTCGCCTGAGCGATTTTGCCGGCAGAATTGTCCTGTTTGAATTCTTCGCTGTCTGGTGAGGGAACTGCCAGGGGGCCATCGGTCAGATGGTCACTAACATCGGGCATTGGTATCGGGACCGCAAAGGGACCTCCAATGGCATTCCCGTGCTGCACGTCGTGGCGAATCTGGAGCGCGACGCGAGTTGGCAGACACAAACAGACACCTTCCTCCGCGCCCGGGGAGTGAGTATTTGTGGCAACGACTACACCACCACCAACGTCAACGTCGTGCGCAACCTTTTCGCCCCTCCCACTCCGAGCAATCCGAATCCCCGACCCGTCTTCGCCGTGATCAACTGCGTCTCGAATTCGCCCAGCCATCCTCAATGGCAACTGCTGATAAATCACATCGAGGCCGGGGGCGGCGCCAAGAATTATTCCGTCAATATCTCCACCTGGCGCACCCTTATCGATTCGGTCCAGTCGCCTCCTCCGGCCATTACCGACGCGCGATGGAACGGCGGCCTGTTCGAGTTCACGATTCCGGGCCAGCGCGGCCGCACCAATCGAGTCGAGCTCAGCACGAATCTTCAGGATTGGGTGACGCTCACGAATGTCTTCGGTACCAACGGGCCGGTCAGTATCCGTGAAGCCGACACCGGCGAGAGTACAGAACGATTCTTTCGCGTCGTACGGCCATGAGATGGCGGAGAGGGAGAATCTCTCGAGCGCTTCGGATAACCGTGTCCTCTAGTGATTCGTCCCAGCGCGGCCGAAGCGAGTTCCCTCTCCTGGGGCTGCGGACGAAGTCTCGGCGAAAGACAGAAGCTCCCTGGGTAAGGGTGAGGGCGAGCCAATTCTCTAACTGCATCGTTTCGTAGGCTAAGAGTGGGACTGACCACGCCGTGCAGACGCATTTGCCCCAAGACCCGCCACAAAAAAAGCGAG
>DATEKZ010000603.1:0-5410 GCA_035277185.1 Verrucomicrobiia bacterium | reverse complement strand
CGCGAAGAAGAGACACGGATTTCACGGATTCCCACGGAGGGAATCTGGCTTCGCGTCTTCCCGTCTTCGCTGTTAGTCCATCCGCGTTCATCCGCGTCCATCCGCGGTTGTTTTGCCTCGGCACGCCATTTCAAAACCGCTTCAGGAATTGCAGCATCTGTTCGTAAGTTTGGGCGGCAATGGCGTCGTCGTTTCGGCCAAAGCCGTGTCCGCCATCGGGAATCGTGATGAACTCGTGCGGCACGGCTTTCGCCGTAAGTTCCTTGTCCATCAGGACGGACTGTTCGTACGGCACATCGGTGTCTTTGGTGCCATGGATCAGCAGCGTGGGCGGATAATCCCGGGTGACGTTGCGCACGGGACAAAACGGATCGAAAGCTCTCGGTTCGGTGTCGGGATCGTGACCGGTGACAACTTTCGGCCAGAGACCATTCTGACGGCAATAGAGGTAAAGTTTGCCTCCGCCCTCTTTCTCCGCCTCTGCCTTCGTCACCAGCGGTTGTTGGCGATAAAACTCATCGGGGCGGCTGTACCAACTTCCAGCGATGTCGCCATAACCCCAGAACGAGACCAGCGCCCTGGGCCGCGGCTGGACGCGATAGCCGGCGACCTGCGTCAGATATCCTCCGGCTGATTGGCCCATCACAACGATTTTTTCCGGATCGATGTGAAACAGTCCCGGCCCTTTCTCGCGAACCCACCGGCAGGCGTCCTGCACGTCTTCGATGATGGCGGGCAGCTTGACCCCGGGCGCGAGGCGATAGTCGATGGACACAATCGCGTAGCCGCCTTTGAGGAGCGCATCAAACAACGAGCCAGGTTTCGTGGACTGACCGCGGCCGCCCATCATCAGCGCGCCGCCGTGAATGAAGATGATCACCGGCCTGACCTGCTCGTCGCGCGAACGATAGACATCCGCCTGCAGTGGTTCGGCCGGCGCGACAGGAGTTTTATAGGTAAAAGTCTGTTTGGTGATGCTCATCTCGGCGGCCGATGTCGTCTGCGCCGGCAGTGAAGTTGCCCAAACGGCGCAACTCATCAAGAACCATCGCCGTAAGAGGCGCGTGGACTCCGGGGGCAGGTTCATCATGTCCGCATCGGGTAGTGGATTATTATTACGCGTTGTCATGCAGCCATTTTTTCTCTCCGCGCGCAAGCGTTCGGTTGGCCATTTTGGAAGTTTCAAGAGCTACGCCCGTTTCCCCATGCCGGAACGCAGTTAGAGAATTGGCTCGCCCTCACCCTGGCCCTCTCCCCCAGGAGAGGGAACTCGCTTCGGCCACGCTGGACGAATCACGCGATGGTGAGGTTAGGCGAGGCGCTCGAGAGCTTCTCCCTCTCCCCGGGGCCGCGGACGAAGTCTCGGCGAAAGACAGAAGCTCCCTGGGCCGGGGTGAGGGCGAGCGTTCCTATCCGGCTGAATCGTTTCGACCAAGGGAGAGGGAAGGGTGAGGGGGAAGGAAGCGGCCGAATATCCGCGCGGCTGCAAGATCTTGATGTGCCCTGTTCACCGGCGGTGCAATTTCCGCCGCCTCTCATTAGCACCGGGCTTTAGCCCGGTGAACAAGGTGAAGGATGGGTAGCCAGCCGTTTTAACGGCTTCGCGATGTCGGCCTGTCACCCGCCGCGTGGAAACCGTTGAAACGATTTTTTTAGCTGGGCGTCTTCTCACACCCGGTTGAAGCCGGGTGTTAATGAGAGCATCGGTTGCCGTGCGAGAGATTGAGATATGCCCCGTTCACGCCCCGTTCAGCGGCGGCGGCGGCATCGATCTTTACTTTTCTGAGGGTCCAACTCAGTCTTTGGAGCCACAACCCAAGGTTACCAACTATGAATGCACCGAACTCCGACATTCGTCGCGCCTCAGTAGTCCTTCTCGCCGCGGTGGTTTTCGTCTCCGGTTGCAGCCGCAAGGAGGAATCACAACCCGGGGCGACCGCCGCAAAACCTCAATCTGGCCGGCCAACGACGGCTTCGGCGGAAAAGACCAGTTTTCAGGAAGTCACGTCGCAGCTTGATCCGGGCGGCAACCTGTTCGCCTATTTCGGCACCGAACAATGGATCAGCGGCGCGTCCGACTACGTGTCGGGCTGGCGTGGAATTCTCGAGATGGTGCCGGTCCTCACCGACGAACAGCGCGCGAACGCCAACAAGGGATTCGACCTGGCGACGCGGCTGATCAAAAAGAGCGGCCTCGAGGAAATCAGCGGCGTCGGGATGAGCGGGATCGCCACGGAAAAAGGGCGCTATCGAACGAAACTCCTGGTTCATCATTATCCGGACCGGAAATCGGGTTATTTGTGGTCGCTCTTCGGCGCAGCACCGCACCCGTTGGACGGCCTCAATCAGCTTCCCACCACCACCGCGTTGAGCGTCTTCTTCGATTTCGATTTGCGGGCGTTGTGGTCGATCCTGCAAACCGAGATGTCGCAGTCCGGCATCTCCGAACTGGAGCAATGGAGCCGCGCGTTACCGGGAGAGTTCGAGGAGAAAACGGGGATGAATTTCGAAGGGTTGTTGAATTCACTGGGCGGTGAGTTCGGAATCGTGCTGACGTTGGATGACACACGGAAAGTGTCGCTCCCGCTGCCCACCCCGCAGCCCCTGGAAATTCCCGAACCGCGCCTGGCTCTGGTCGTCAAAGTGAAGGACAACGTCCTGTTCGATCACTTCGACAAGTTGCTTCAGGAGAATCCGCAGGTCATACGGGTGGATGAGGACGGATTACGGATGCGCACGATGCCCGTGCCGGTGCCGGTGCCGATCACGCTGCGGCCCTCGATCGCCCGGGCAGGCGATTATTTTTATTTCAGCTCCACCGACACGCTGATCCGCGAAATGCTGGCGGTCCGCGGCGGCAAGCAGCCGGGATTGAAGAGCACCGATGAGTTCAAGCGGATGGCGTCGGGAGTTCAGGAACGGGGCAACAGCATGGTCTTCGTCAGCCCGCGGTTCACCGGGGCCATTTCAGCTTTGCAGATGGCGGCGTTGTCGGCTGCCGGCGCCGCCGGAGCCCGGAACGCGACGGTGCTGCAGGGGCTGTTCGCGCAGAGTCCGGGCGCGTTCGTCTATAACGTCTCGGCGAATACGGCCGATGGATGGCTGACCGTGGGCAACGGCAACTCGGACCCGAGCAAGAGAGCGCTGCTCATGTCCACGATGCAACCGGCGGCAGTAGTGGGATTGCTCGCAGCCATCGCAATCCCGAATTTTGTGAAGGCGCGAGAGACCGCCCAATACAACGCGATCATGAACAATCTGCGTATGATTGAAGCCGCGAAAGCACAGTGGGCGCTGGAGAACAGAAAGCGTGACGGCGATCCGGTGACCGATCAAAACGTGGCGGAATACCTTCGCGGCGGGAGGATCAATCCGATCGCCGGCGAGAGATACAACATCAACCCCGTTGGAACTCCCGCCACAGCGACACTGAGCCAGAGGATGAAGGATCACCCGGCTGGATCGGTGATAAAAGCGGAGTCACCCCGTTAGACAGGCAGAGGACTGCCCACCCTATCCTGACATCGGGTGGTAGGGCGCGTCACTCCGTGCGCGCCGGTGTGAGGTGTTCAGACAACGGCGGGCAGAGGATTGCCCGCCCTACCCTGATGGTGCGCGCACACCCCGCACGCCTTCACTCCGTGAGCTTCCGTCTCCGCACCTGTCAGATGAATCACGTTCAACGGCGTCGAATGACGGGTCGAGCCGATGCGATGACCCGCGAGCCCGGAGTTTGTTTATGTCCAGCTATTCTTACGTGGCCCTTGATTCACGCGGACTTGAATTGCGCGGCACACTCGATGTGCCCGATCAGGACGAGGCATTGCGGCGAATCAAAGGAATGGGCCTTTTTCCAACGAAAGTACTCGCCGCGACCGCGGACAAACCCCCCAGAGCGGGTGCCGCTCCTCGCGCCAATTTTTTTCGGCGGGCGGCAAGCATTTCAATTCCCGGGCTGAGAGGAAGGATCAAGCCGGCGACGCTTTCTGAATTCACCCACAACCTGGCGACACTGATCCAGGCCGGCATGCCGTTATTGCGCGGCCTGCAGCTTTTGCGGGAGCAGGAGGAGAATCGGGAGATGCGGCGCGTGATCGGCGAGATCGTTCAAGGAATCGAAAGCGGGAATTCACTGGCTGAAACTCTCGCCGCTCATCCAAAAGTCTTCAACCGGCTCTATATCAATATGGTCAGGGCCGGCGAACTGGGCGGCGCGCTGGACGTGACGCTCGGCCGCCTCGCAGAGTTCATGGAGAAGGCTCAGAGAATCAAGGGAAAGATCAAGGCCGCGCTGTTTTATCCCTGCGCCGTGGTGTTCGTGGCGGCGGCCGTGGTGAGTGTAATGATCGTGTTTGTCATCCCGCGTTTCAAACTCGTCTTTGACGGTCTCATGAACGGCCTGTCGATGCCGGCATTCACCACTTTCGTTTTCAATCTCAGCGAAGCGGTTCAGCGACACATCCTTGGTATTACGATCGGCCTCGCCGGATTAACCGGCACGTTCCTGTTGCTGATCCGAACGAGACGGGGTCGCTGGTCGTTTGATCGCCTTAAACTGGACGTGCCCGTCCTTGGTCCGGTGTTTCGCAAAGCAGCCATTTCCCGGTTCGCCCGGACCCTCGGCACGCTGTCAGGCAGCGGCGTCCCCGTGCTGCAGGCGCTGACCATTCTGAAGGAAACCGCCGGAAACGTCGTCGTCCGCCAGGTGATCGCCAGGGTTCACGACCAGGTCAAGCAGGGGGAACCCATCGCGCCGACATTGAAAGCATCGCGCGTCTTCCCGGCGATGGTTGCGGGCATGGTGGATGTCGGCGAACAAACCGGCGCTTTGCCGGAGATGTTGACGAAAATCGCCGACAAGTGCGACGAAGACGTGGACAACGCGGCCACGGCCCTTACTTCGTTGTTGGAACCGGTGCTGTTGGTGTTCCTGGCAATCGTCGTGGGGAGCATTGTGATCGCGATGTTCCTGCCGCTGGTGGACATCATTGGACGTGGCTTTGACCACACGGGCCCACACGACAATTAGCACTTTGCGGACCGCGGTCTTCCAGGCCGCAGCGGTTCCGAACATGGAGGAAGCATAGAAATTCCTTCAAACCCATCCGGCTGCGGACGCGCTGCGGCCTGGAAGGCCGCGGTCCGGGCGTTACACGAGAAGCTTCTTCACCAGTTCGCCGTGGATGTCGGTGAGCCGATAATCGCGGCCTTCAAACCGGTAGGTCAGTTGCTTGTGGTCGATCCCCAGTAGGTGAAGCATCGTCGCATGGAAGTCGTGAACATTGACCGGGTCTTCCACGACGTTGTAACCGAAGTCATCAGTTGCGCCGAGCACGACGCCCGGCTTGACGCCGCCACCGGCCATCCAGATGGAGAAGCAGCGGGGATGGTGATCACGACCGAAATTGTC
>DATEKZ010000602.1:0-4613 GCA_035277185.1 Verrucomicrobiia bacterium | reverse complement strand
GAAGCACTGATCGTCGTACAGGGGCCGTTTCCTGAAGCCGAACACGAGGCGCTCGAAGGTCTGCTGCCAGTGATCGAGCGTCGGCGAGGCGGCGAGAATGGAGTCCAAAGCGTGCGATTGGTCGAGGGCGATGACGTCTGGCGGACGGGACGCGAAGGATCCTGGTCGTCGTCGTTGCTCGCGGCCGCGGTCTCGCGCTCGAACACCGTGCAAGGCGATCCGGTCAAAGATGGCCGGACCCAGAACATCGTCGGGCAAGGCCTGATCCAGTCGCTGGCCAAAAACCCGCGCGGCTGGTTGTTGGAACATCACGATCGCCTGCGGACGACGATCCTCGTGCTCGACGGCGCGGTAGCCGACTTCAACTTCGCGGTTCGCCTCGCGGATGGCAGCGCGGTTTCAGCGCAACTCTATCGGCCGCCCGAACCGGCGCAGGAACAATTCAGCCGCCTCACGGCGGTGATCGAAGATTTCTTCCGCACGGGCAAAGCGCCCTGGGGGATAGAACGAGGTTTGCTCGTGAGCGGGTTGCTGGATGAATTCAGGCAACGGCACACGGCGCGTTGAACAACAATGCGTTTTCAAAATCGCACGATTGCGTTGGGCCGGAGCGCGAGTCTGTGACTCGCAGCCGCTTCGCCAGCCAGTCGGCGCGTGGAATGGATATGATGCACCTCGGCATTCGGACGTTGCTGCGGCTCGTAGAGCCGCGCTCCGTGAACAAAAAGCCGGCAGGAACAATCGAATCACTCCTGCCGGCGATTGGGGTCAGTCAAACTTACTTGGGCTGTTCAGTGCGCGGCGGACGCTGGGGACGGTCCGGACGTTGTTCGCGCTGCTTCTGCCATTTCTCGTTTTGTTCCTTGGTGAGCACTTCCTTGACCTTGCCGGCAAACTCCTCGCGGATTGCCCTGGCTTTCTCGCGCCTCTTCTCCGGTGTGAGGCTGGTGTCGTCGCGCAAGGCCCTCGTCTTGGCGGCTTGCTGCTCAAGGATGGTTTTCAACTTGCCTTTCTGCTCTTCCGACAGGTTCAACTCCTTGGACATTTGCTCCAGACGGTCGCCTGCCTGCGCGCGTCGTTCCCTGCGGGGAGCATCGGGCCTGGCAGCGTCCGGCTTGGTGGCGTCCGGCTTGTCCTGCGCAACCGCGAACGGCGTGACGCTAATCATGCCGGCGAGCATCAAGGCCGCCGCCAGCGTCGATTTGGTGATTTTCATAATCCAACTGCTTTCCATCGTTTCATCGGCGGGATTTGTTCCTTCATGAAGCTCCGCCGTTTGGCTTCACATCTGGTAGGACGATGGCCGACAGGGGGAGGTTACGCGGTTTGAACAAGGCGATCAAAGCCGGTTCGCGATCGGAGCGCAGGTGTCCAACCTGCGTGTTCGTGAAGCTCACCGTTTCACGCAGATTAGACATCTGCGCTCCTGGGGAGACGTCAAAATGCGTCCGCCTTCAAGATGCCGAGGTCACTGTCTCTTCACACTCGACCGCTCCTTCAGCCAGTCGAAGTCGGTCGTCGGTGAGGCCGGGAATGTTCCTCCGACAGCGCCGTTGACCGCCGGCCGGACCGTGCCGTTCGGGCCGGCGACAACCCAGCGATGCGTTTCCACGTGACCGTCGCCGAAGGAAAAACTCGCCGCGCCATTGTGGTACGAGGCAGGCAGGTTGCCCCAGGTCGGCTGTTCGAGGCGGTTCATGAAGAAGCCGTCGTTGATCGTATCCGGATGCTCGTCCAGAAATACGAAAACCTGTGACGGCTGGATCAGATCCGACGACTTGAAGAACTGGATGTAGGCCGGATTGAACCGGTTGGTCAGCACTCCCGGATCGCCCACCAGAGAATTCATCGACATGCTGCGAATACGCGGTCCGTTTTCGGCGACCGACCTGTCGGATGGGCATTTGAAGACCGGGGCAGACCGTCCGACGTAGTTGCCCAGCTTCGCATCTGTCAACAGGACGAGATTGGTGTTGTCTTCGCTGGTCAGCCAGTTCTGAACGTTGTTCGCCCAGCTCTGGCGTTTCTCGATCGTCTCTTCGCGGCCGTGATTGTTCACGAAGCGGTCCTCTGCATCATCGGCATAGAGAAACCAGCCCGCGGTCAGTTGCTTGACGTTATTGACACAGCCGACTCCCTGCGCCCTCGCCTTCGATCTGCTCAATGCCGGCAGCAACAGTCCGGCAAGGATGGCAATGATCGCGATGACCACCAGTAATTCGATCAGCGTAAAGGCCGTCGTTTTCGTGCCCATCTCAAACGCGAGTGTGAATCGAACCAACGCGATCCGTCAAAGCCGATTCGGGGGGTGGTTCCCGCGAAACACGCGAAAGGACGCGAAGGAAACAGGCCAACGAGGTCGATGTCATCCATCCACAAGCGAGCTACGCGATCTTGGGCAGCCTCCGCGATTTCAGTGGGGCCGAGCCGACCGAAAGCGCCAGAGGACTGGCGCACTCCAAAACCTGGCGGGCCTCCGACGGTTCATGGAGATCTTCGCCGTGTCACCCACCGAATCTTTCGTGTCTTTTAGCGTGTTTCGCGGGCTGCCTTCATTCGGGGGGTTGGGTTTGCCACGAAGCGATCCAGGCTTGCCGTGCCGGTGTAAAAGGTGGATAAGGGTCGCATGCAAGCCTCCAAGCATTCAACTCGCCGTGCTTTTCTCAAGACCACTGCCGCCGCAACCGCGGCGCCGTTCATCCTGCCCTCGCGCATCTGGGCCGCGGAAACCAAACCCAACGACCGTCTCACCCTCGGCTTTGTCGGCATGGGCACCCAAAACCGCGGGCTGCTGGGCGGATTCCTGACGTTCAAAGAGACACAAGTCCTCGCGGTTTGCGATGTCGATACCACGCGCCGCGAAGGCGCCAAAGGAACAGTCGAGAAGTTCTACACAGACCGAAACCAGACAGACTACAAAGGCTGCGCGACCTACGGCGACTTCCGCGAACTGATCGGGCGAAAGGACATCGACGCCGTCGTTATCGCGACGCCCGACCATTGGCATGCGTTCATCTCCATCGCCGCGGCAAACGCGGGCAAGGACATCTATTGCGAGAAACCCCTTTGCCAGTCGATCCACGAAGCGCGCGCGATGGTCAACGCCGTGCGAAAGAACAAGCGCGTTTTCCAGACGGGCAGCATGCAGCGTTCGTCGCGAGAGTTCCGGACGGCCTGCGAACTCGTTCGCAACGGCGCCATCGGGAAGATCAAAACCGTCGAAGTCATGGTCGGCGGCCCAGGCGTCCCATGTAATCTCCCGACCGAAACCGTCGAACCGGGTCTGGACTGGAACATGTGGCTCGGTCCGGCGCCCCAACGCGGCTACCACTCGGAGCTCAGTCCACGCGGCGTCCACAAGCATTTCCCGAACTGGCGCAATTATCGCGAATACGGCGGCGGAATGGTGACCGACTGGGGCGCGCACCATTTCGACATCGCGCAATGGGGTATCGGCATGGACGAAAGCGGACCGGCCGAAGTCTTCCCGGCCGGTCCCCGGGCGACCCACGGTGTGCGCTACACGTATGCGAACGGTACGGAAGTGATTCACAAGGACGGCAACGGCATCTGGTTTTACGGCGCCGACGGCAAGATTCACGTCAATCGCGGCAAGTTCGAGTTCTGGAAAGGGTCCGAGAAGAAAGCGGGCACAGCGCAGGAATGCGACGCCGTCGCCAAAGAATTTCTCGGCGATGCCAAGGTGCGGCTCTACAAGAGCAGCGATCACCGGAGCGACTGGCTCTCGTGCATCCGCAGCCGGGAGAAACCGATCTGCGACGTGGAAGTCGGCGCCCGTACGGTGACCGTGTGTCATCTCGTGAATCTCGCCTATTACCACGGCCAGCAGCTCAAGTGGGATCCGAAGACCGAGCAGTTCGTTGGCGGCACCGGTAACAAGGCATGGCTCAACGTCCCGCATCGCGATCCATGGAACGTCACGTGACGTGACATGCCGGCGCGCGGCCTTGCAGGCCGCAGAACAGCTCGGAAACAATTTCCGAACTGGGCAATCAAGCCGCCCACAGGAGGAACAGAGGAAACGGGGCGGTTAAGCGCGGCGCCCTGATCGCCTGCCAAAACACCGGCCTCCCAAAAACACCGTCTCTCCCTCAGTCAGCCCTCTGCTCCCTCTGCTTACTCCTCTTCTAAGCGTGGCGAGTATCATCTATTTCGCTCCAACTCGTTGAACAATGATACTGAATCGTCGCCCGTCTCCTGTCGAAGGACTCTTTCCATTTCCAGTAAAGATCTTCGGAATTCATCTCCACCCATCAGCAATTGGTTGAACACGTCCGTTTTCAAGTCGGCGACTATCACCGGTCTCCTACCTGTGGTGTTTCGAGGACGACCCCACACCACTACGCACTTCGCTACACCGCGATTGCGAAGTTTCGACCACATATCTGGAGCAAGATTGCAATAGCTGTATTTTCCAACGAGGACTTTTTGCATCGTCTCATTCGGAAGCACTCCACGAAGCTTCTCCAGCGGCACGACAGGCCCCTGTCCCTTCAAGTAAGGCGGTGTTTTCGGAGTTGAAAGGTAATACTTGATTTTCAGGGTCGCCCCAACCTCCAGCAGTATGTCGTTCTCGATTCCTAACTCCTCGA
>DATEKZ010000601.1:0-8933 GCA_035277185.1 Verrucomicrobiia bacterium | reverse complement strand
CGGGCCTTCTTGCGACGCGGATCGGGCAAGCCGCCGCTTCTCAAAACAAAGGTGCTCTCCCGGCCACGGTTCGGCGAACGGGCTTCGGTGAAACAGCTTGAACCCGTTCGTTTGAAACAACTCGATCACATCATCCACGCTGTTCCACCAGTAACTGGCGTAGGCATCGGGCACGACACCTTCCGCGCGGCCCCTTGTGACTTCGAGGATCAGGATCCCGGCCGGCTTTAAGACGCGCCCGATTTCGCGGATGAACCGATCCGCATCGAACACATGATCCAGCGAATTGGTGAAAACCACGTCCGCCGATTCCTCGGGGAACTGGAGCTTGTGAAAGTCGCCATGCAGCACGCAGGGATTCCGCTCGCCGGGATTCAAATCCACGCCGACCGCCAGGCATCCCTGATCGTGGAAAGCGCGGACTTCGGCTCCAAGCCGTGCGGCCAGGCAAAGAACGCTCGCCCCCTTTTTCAAACAATGGGTGTTCGTCAATCGCTCGCCCAACCGCTTCCGATACTCAATCTCGTGCCGGGACAAATCCAGATGCGGAAGCTTGGTCTGCTGATGCTTTAGATAGTCGTCATAGCCGGCGTAAACCCGCTGTTGAAAAGCCGGTCCTTGCGACGGAGCGCGCCAGCGGTTTCCCGTTCGAAGGTGGAAGGCCAGCACGCCGGCAAACTGCCGCCAGCGGCGCGGCCTCAACAGTTCCTTGACCCGCGAGGGGTCCCGGAATATTTTTCCGATCTCCGCGCCAATCAGGTGTCGCAAGCCGCTCATGGGCGTTTCTGTCCGGGTGATTCTCGTGACGGACGGAACCGACAGCAACGGAATTCTTCTCCCCGGAGCTGGTGCCGCCCGAGATCCTCTGCGGCAGCTTAATTGGCACCTGGGGTATTAGGCGCCCTCGAAGCGTCCGAAATTGCGGTAATGCCCCGTTCGGTGCGCAATAGATCAGGGATTTCGACTGGCGCGACGGCTTCATTGACCCGCACATGACGGGCAAGCCAGAGGCTGAGGAGGCTGGCCGCCACCGCCATCCAGCCGAGCCAATGGAAATTCAACAACTGTCCCGACGGCGCCTTGGCTACCACCCAACCGCCGACGCTGGACGTGAGACCGGCGGCGAGGTCGCGCGCGCAACCGCTCAGGCTCATGAACGCTCCGCGGCGCGACGCCGGCACCGCGAGAGACACGATGGCTTGCGCCGGAACAAAGCGTCCGCTGGCAAAAACAAAGAACAAGCCGGACAGCGCCAGCACGGCCCAGGCGGGGAGTGGACCGGCGTGCGCAAGTGCCAGCGTCACCAAACCAGCGACGGCGACCAGGATGGAATAGACACGGAAACGCCCCATCGAGTCCGCCAGCCGGCCGACCAGTGGCGCCGTGAAAACCGTCAACGCTCCGCCGACAAAATAGACGAGGAACAGATGCCGTTCCGGCAGGCCGACGTTGGCTACGAGGTAGGGCGAGAGCAAAGGAATGATCGCGAAATGGCCGAACACCAGAGTCGCCATGAACAGCAATGCACGGCCGGCATTGGCGTCGCGCAACAACGCGGCGAATGCCCGGGTCCGGCTGCCTGGATCCTGCAGATGACCGCGGACTGCAGGAAGACCCATGAACGCCACCAGCCACATCACGGCGGCGACGCTCGCCAGCATGAAGAACGGCGCTTCCCATTGGAAACGCTGCGCCAGTTGGAGTCCGAACGGAACACCCAGTGCCGCCGCCACGGAGAAGGCTGTCATCACAATGCCGATGCCCGTGGCGCGTCGTTCAGCCGGGACCACATCGCTGACGATGGCCATCACCAGCGCCCCGGACACACCGCCGAATGCGCCACTCAAAATGCGGGCGGCCAGCAACGTCGTCGCGTCCTGGGCCAACGCGCAGGCCAGTGTGCCCACTGTAAAACCTGCGTACGCGAAGAGCAGCAGCGTGCGGCGGTCGAATCGGTCGATGAACGGCGCCGCCAACAGCCCCACCACGCCGGAACTGATCGTGTAAAGAACGAGGAATCACCTCATCGCGAAGATGAGTTGGCCACGATCTGTTGTTCGCTCCATCCGCCACCGAGGGCTTTGACGAGCTGTGTCGTCGCGATCAACCGCTGACCGGCGATTTGCGCATTGGCGCGCTCGGTCTGGAGCGTGGCGCGGTTGGCATCCACGACTTCAAGATAGCTGACGATGCCGGCCCGATAGCGTTCCGTCGCCAGTTCGGCGGCCCGGCGCGCGCTGGCCACCGCCCGGCCCTGCGCGGCGGCCTGGTTCGACAGGTGATGGATGCCGGCGAGGCTGTTCTCCACCTCGCCGAAAGCAACAAGGATGCGCCGACGATATTTCGCGATGGCTTCGCCATACGCCGCCTGCGAACGTTTGTAAGTGGCGCGGTTGCGTCCGCCGGCAAAGATGGGAAGAGAAAGGCTCGGACCCATGGACCAGACACGGCTTTCCCAGTTGAACAGGTTGTCGATGTCGCCACTGACGTAGCCTCCCGAACCGGTCAGGCGCAGCACGGGAAAAAACGCGGCCTTCGCGACACCGACGCGGGCGTTCGCGGCGGCAAGCTGACGTTCGGCCTCGGCAACGTCGGGACGGCGTTCGAGCAGATCGGCGGGCAGACCAGCGGGAACGGCGGGCGGCTTCGGATTCCAGTTCGTGTTCGCGCTGTCGAGCGCAGCGAGTTCAAACGCCGCGGGGTTTTCGCCGACCAGAATGGCCAGAGCGTTTTCGAGTTCGGCGCGGCGTTTGGCGAGCGACGCGGCTTCGGCCTCGGCGGTGGCGAGTTCGGTTTCAGCGCGGGCGACGTCGAGTTCATTGCCAATGCCCCCCTCGAACCGGCTGCGGACGAGCTGCACCTGCTCCTTGCGCAGCACGACGGTGCTCGCGACGGTGGCAATCTCCGCGTCAAGCGCGCGGAGAGCGAAGTAGTTTTGGGCAACGTCCCCTTGCAAAGTGAGCAGAACGTTGTGGAATGCAGCGACGCTGGCGGCGGCTTCGGCGCGGGCGCCTTCGAAGCCGCGCCGCACGCGTCCCCACAAATCGATTTCGTAGCTCAGGTCGAGCGGCGTGCGGAAGGTGTTTGCCGTGATGTCGCCGAAGTTCGGCACTTGATTCGGCGAAAAGCGCTCGCGCCGCCAGCTCGGGTTGGCGTCCAGGCCGGGCAGCAGTTCGCTGCGTGCGACGCGCGCCGTGGCGCGGGCCTGGTCCACGCGGGCCACGACAGCCTTCAATTCCTGATTTGAACCGGTCGCGCGGCGCTCCAGATCGTTGAGCGTTGTGTCGCCGAAGATTTCCCACCACGCGCCTTTCGGGACGTGGTCGAGCGGCCGGCCCTGCTTCCACTCGCCAAGATACGCGGCCTTATAGGTGTCCGGAACGGCGTTCGTCGGACGTCTGTAGTCGGGGCCAACCGTGAGGGGACCGGCATCGAGTCGCGTGACGAGGAGCAAGACGGCGCTCAAAATGCCGCTGGTTAACCCATTCCGTGCCGCAGCCACCCAATGCTTCACCGGGCGACGTGGTCGAATGCTCGCCGACCGCAGTCTGCTGCCCGTGTGCGGGCGTGGCGCGGCAGAATTCAAGGCGCGCTTCGGCCGGCGGATCATTGGTATCCACCACTCGGCGGGATTGGTGGATGCAAAGTCCACCTGGAGTTTGAAGATCGGTTTCATAGTTATTCGCTTTCGTTCGCACGACTCTTCAGGCCTGCGCGGGCGCAGCGCCATCCGACGTGAATGGACCTTCGGATCCGTGCCGTTGCGGCCCAGGTTCAACAGACTTCTTCCGTCCCAGTTTCATGAGCACGACATAAAAGATCGGCGTCAAAAACAAGCCGAAGAGGGTGACGCCGATCATCCCGCTGAAGACCGCGACACCCATGGCCTGCCGCATTTCGGCGCCGGCGCCGGTCGAGATGACGAGCGGGAACACGCCCGCGATGAAGGCGATCGAGGTCATCAGAATCGGGCGCAACCGGAGCCGGCACGCGGCAATGGCGGCGTCCACCGGCGACAGGCCTTCCTCGTCCTGTTTGTGCTTGGCGAATTCGACGATGAGGATGGCGTTTTTGCAGGCCAGTCCGATGAGCACGACGAGGCCGATCTGCGTGAAGACGTTGTTGTCGCCGCCTTTGAGCCACACGCCGGCAATGGCGAAGAGCAGGCACAACGGCACCACGAGGATGATCGCCAGCGGCAGACGGAAACTCTCGTACTGTGCCGCGAGCACGAGGAAAACGAGCAGGATACAAAGCGGGCCGACGAAGATCGCGGTGTTACCCGCGAGGATCCGCTGATAGGTCAAGTCGGTCCATTCGTAAGCGAAGCCCTTTGGCAGAGTGTCGCCCGCCAGTTTGGCCATGATTGCTTCGGCCTGGCCGGAACTGAACCCGGACGCGGGCGCGCCGTTGATCTCCGCCGCGGGATAGCCGTTGTAACGCTGGGCGCGGTCGGGGCCGTAAGCTTCCTTCACCTTCACGAGCGACCCCAGCGGCACCATCTGTCCTTGCGCATTCCGGGTCTTGAGCCGTGTCAGGTCCTCAATGCGGTCGCGGAACGGCGCGTCGGCCTGCGCGATGACCTGGTAGGTGCGGCCGAAGAGATTGAAATCATTCACGTAGAGCGAGCCGAGATAGATCTGCATGGTCTCGAAAAGATTTTGCAGCGGCACGCCCTGCGTCTTGGCCTTCACCCGGTCAATCTCGGCGTCGAGTTGCGGCACGTTCACCGTGAACGTGGAGAACAATCCGGCGAGACCCGGTGTCTGGTGGCTTTGTCCGATCATCGCCTGCATGGTCTGGAACAGCGCGTCGTAGCCAAGACCGGCGCGGTCCTCGACGTAGAGTTTGAATCCGCCGAACGTGCCGAGGCCATTCACGGCCGGGGGCGGCACCGTGAGCACGAAGGCCTCTTGAATCGACCCGAACTCGCGATTGAGCGCGGCAGCGATGGCCGGACCGCTCAGTTCCGGCGACTTGCGCTCGTCGAACGGTTTCAAACAGAAAAACACAATGCCGGAATTTGGGCTGACGCTGAATCCGCTGATGCTGAGGCCGGGGAACGCGACGGCGTCCAGCACACCGGGATGCTTCAGGCCGATCTCCGACATCTTGCGGATGATGGACTCGGTGCGGTCCAGGGCGGCGCCATCCGGCAATACCGCGAAGGCAATGAGATATTGCTTGTCCTGGCCCGGCACGAACCCGGTCGGAACTTTGCTGAAGCTCCAGCCGGTCAGAAACACCAGTCCCGCGTAGAGCACCAGCGCGATGGCGCTCTTGCGCACGATGCCACCCACGCCGGCGGCGTATTTGTTGCCGGACCACGCGAAGAGCCTGTTGAACGGACGGAAAAACCATCCGAACAGCCGCTCCATCAGACGGGCGACGGCGTCTTTCGGCGCTTTGTGGTCTCTCAACAGTACGGCGCTCAAGGCGGGCGAGAGCGTCAGCGAGTTGAACGCGGAAATGACGGTCGAGATGGCGATGGTGATGGCGAACTGTTTGTAGAACTGGCCGGTCAGGCCGCTGATGAACGCGGTGGGAATGAACACCGCGCAGAGCACCAGCGCAATGGCGATGATCGGACCGGTCACTTCGTTCATCGCGCGCCGGGTCGCTTCGACCGGCGAGAGGCCCAGCGCGATGTTGCGCTCGACGTTTTCGACGACGACGATGGCGTCGTCCACCACGATGCCGATGGCGAGCACGAGGCCGAACAGCGTCAGCATGTTGATGCTGAAACCGAGGGCCAGCATGATCGCGAAGGTGCCGACGAGCGACACCGGCACGGCTGCCAGCGGAATGATCGACGCGCGCCACGTTTGCAGAAAGACAATCACGACCACAACGACCAGCAACACGGCTTCGATCAGTGTGACCACCACGGCTTTGATCGAGCTTTTGACGAAGACGGTCGGGTCATAGACCACGGAGTAATCGATGCCTTCGGGAAAATTCTGTTTCAACTCCTGCATGGTGTGGCGGACGTTCTCCGAAAGCTCGATGGCATTGGCCCCCGGCGACTGGAAGATGGGCAGGGCGACGGCGGCTTTGTTGTTGAGCAGGGAACGGAGCGAGTAGCCGGAAGCGCCGAGTTCGAGGCGGGCCACGTCCTTGAGCAAGGTCTTCTCGCCGTTCGGGCCGGTCTTGACGATGATCTGGCCGAACTCTTCCTCGTCCAGGAGGCGGCCTTTGGCGTTGATCTGGAGTTCCAGGTTCACCGGGCTGCTCACGGGCGGCTGGCCGACCGCTCCCGCGGCGACCTGGACGTTCTGCTCGCGGATGGCATTGACGACGTCGCTCGCGGTGAGGTTTCGCGCGGCGACCTTGTCCGGGTTCAGCCAGACGCGCATGGCGTAGTCGCCCGAGCCGAACACCTGGACCGAGCCGGCGCCCGGGATGCGGGCCAGCACGTCCTTGACCTGAAGGGTGGCGTAGTTGCGCAGATAGATCTCATCGTAACGGCCGCTGGGCGACACGAGATGGACCACCATCGTGAGATCAGGCGATTGTTTGGTGGTGGTGACGCCGAGCCGGCGAACTTCTTCCGGCAGTTTGGGCAACGCCTGCGAGACGCGGTTCTGGACGAGCACCTGAGCCTTGTCGATGTCCGTGCCGAGCTTGAACGTGACGGTCAGCGCCATCATGCCGTCGCTCGTCGCCTGGGAGAACATGTAGAGCGAGTCCTCGACGCCGTTGATGACCTGCTCCAAAGGCGCGGCGACGGTTTCGGCAATGGTTTTGGGGTTCGCGCCCGGATAGGACGCCTGCACCACGATGGTGGGCGGCACGACCTCCGGGTATTCGCTGATCGGCAGGCGCCACATGGAAATGGCGCCCACGATGAAGACGATCAACGACAGCACCGCGGCAAAGATCGGTCGTTGGATAAAAAAATGGCTGAATTTCATAAAATGTTTCGCGCGTATTTATTTGCCGCGTTAAGGGCGGCAAGTGGAGTCAACCTGCGTGAGTCATCGAACGCTCGTCTCCGAATGGGAGCCGGCGCTGCGAGCCAACTGCGTGTTCACGGTCGCAGCCACCTCGGTTTGCGGCGTCACCGGCATGCCGGGCCGCACCCGCTGGAGGCCGTTGACGACGATTTGTTCGCCGCCCTCGAGTCCCGACCGGACGATGCGCCGGCCATCGATGGCGGGCCCAAGCTTCACCGGGCGATAGGCGACGGTGTTGGTGGATGTCAGCGTGAGCACATACTTTTGGCCCTGATCGGTGCCCACGGCGCGTTCCTCCACCAGAACAGCGGGGTAGCGCTCGCTCAAGGGAACGCGAATGCGCGCGAACAATCCGGGCACGATGCGTCCGTCAGTGTTGGGAAACACCGCGCGCAAGAGGATGCTGCCGGTTCCTGCATCGAGCCGGTTGTCGAATGACTCGATGTGGCCCTTGTGCGGGAAACCTTCCTCATCGGCCAGTTGTAGTTCGACCGGGATCTGTCCGTCACCGTTGATCGCCAGCTTTTTTGAGCGGGCCAGCGCATTGAACTTCAGCAGCGAGTTCTCATCCACGTCCGCATACACATAGATCGGATCGACGGAGACAATGGTCGTCAACAGGGTCCCCAATCCCGCGACGCCACTGACATAGTTCCCGACGGTTTTGAGCTCGCGGCTCACACGACCGTCAATGGGGGAGAGAATCTCAGTGTATTCCAGGTCGAGTCTGGCGGTATTTCGCGCCGCTTCAGCGGCGAGCACGGCGGCCTTCGCTTCGCTATACCGCGACTGACGCGACTCCGCTTCCTCGGTCGAGATGGCTTTGTTCTCCAGAAGCTGGGCCGTGCGGGCGGCTTCGCGCCCGGCATTGTCGAGCTTCACTTTGGCCTGCTCATACTCGGCCTGACGGCGGTCGAATTCGGCCTGGTGCCAGCGCGGATCGATCACGAAGAGCACGTCGCCTTTCCTGACCGACTGGCCGGATTGAAAACGCACTTCCCGGATGTGGCCCGAGACGCGCGGACGCACCTCGACCATCTCGACGGGTTCAGTCCGGCCGGTGAATTCGTCCCACTCGACGATTTCGTTTTGTTCGACAGCGGCGACGGTCACGGCCGGAGGAGGCGGTTGCTGCTGTGCGGCGTTCCGCCCGCAGCCGGTGGATAATGCGATCACTGCACCGGCGGCCAGCGCCGGGGCAGTCAGACGAAAGAAAAGTTTGGATGACATAAATCTTTGGATTTTGGGTTTTCGATGGGTGGATTAAACGTGGTCAATCACGCGGCGAACGCCAGTTCCCAAGTGGCTCGCATGGACTGTTGGCGCGCGTGCCAGGCCGCGACGGCCTGGGCTTTCTCAGCCGCGAGTACGGGGAAAACAAAGTGTGGGTAATCTGTTTGCCACGCCAATGCCTCGGCTTCATTCAACGCGAGGTGGAGCAGGCGTTGATGGGCCTCACCCAAGCCGCGGAATTCGGCGAAGATGGCGTTCCTGTTTTTCTCGATCTGCGCGAGTAGCTTCCGGCACGAAGCAAGACAAACGTTCCTCGAAGCTGGTTTCGAATTCTCCTTCGCGATCTCAGTCATCATTTTCATGGTCATCCCCATTTTCAGTAGTTGTCTGTTTAGTCAAATTGCAGGTCAAAAAAATCGCGTTTGAATCAGGCGGTCACTGGCTCTTGTTCCTTCACTCCGAGCAGTTCGTATGTGCCGCGAATTCCATCGCGGAGGATTTCCAAATCGTTCCGAATCCGGGCGTCGGTGAGCAGTCCTTGGTAATAGGTAAACAGCATCCGCGCCTTGGCGGCCGCATCCGGCGCGTGAATCAATCCGGCGGCATGGGCATCCCGGATGGCCGATTCGAGATACTTCAGCTTGTAGTCGAGGATCCCTTGAATTTTTTTCTGCAGGAGGTCCTCTTGCGTGCTCACCTCAGAGCCCAGCGTGAACAACGGACAGCCCAACACACAGCCGCATT
>DATEKZ010000600.1:0-3076 GCA_035277185.1 Verrucomicrobiia bacterium | reverse complement strand
GCCTATTGGACGCGCTACATCCAGCCGATGATTGGCGATTGGCTGGAATATGACACGCCGATTGGTGAGATCGCGGCGTTTGTTGACAAGCTGCACGTGAAGCGCGACCTGAGCGGATTCAAAGGCGATTCCCGATTTGTGCAAAACGGCCGTCCGCAACGATTATTCTCTAAGCTCCGGTCTTCCATCGGTGGGGTTTACTCCTGGCGAGCCGCCAATGCCAAAAGTCCGGTCGAAAAGGAGCGGATGCTCAAGGAGGCGGATTATGCCTTCCGGCAGGCATTCGCGCTGTGTCCCGCCAGTCCCGAAGTGGTGTTTCGCTATACCAGCCTGCTGGTGGCGCAGGGGCAGGATCGGCTCGACGACGCGATTGTGGTCGTGGAGACGGCCCTGAAAGTCGAACCGGAGAACGTGCCGCTTCCCGATTTGCTGGGGCAGCTCATGAAGATGAAGAAGAATTGAGGGGCAACTCTGTCTTCCCGCTCGAACCGGCCGCGAAGTCCTTCGTCGATCCGATCGAACCGCTGATCGCCCGCCGCTCGGCCGGTCGCAGCTCAGACGGAAAGTTGTTCGAGGCGATAGGTCGGCGTGGGTTTGCCGGAGCGAAAATGTTCGAGGCACCGTAGAATTGTCCTGTTACATCCGGCGCAGTGGATAGGTCACCGTCGCCGCCAGATCCGTGCAACTGCCGACGGGCTCGGCGATGAAAATGTCAGGAAGGGTAATTTCAGCAGGTCGCGGGCAGCGGACCTTGATCTTCGTTCCCCGCTTATGAGCCGGATCGCGGCAGCGGCGTCCGCTCCAGTTCGGTCAGTTCGCGCAGCCGGGTGAGGGCCGGACGTTCGTTGACCATCAGGAGGAATTCCCACGCGGCCAGCACGCGCCGATAAAAGAGCGTTCGCTCGGCGGCAGTCTCCTTGCTGACCGGCTCCAGCGAAACGGGCGTCCGGTTTGTCGTTGCGGAATTCGACCGTCGCGGCGCGCGCATCTGCGAAAGCTTCTCCGCGGCGCTCTGCACCGCTTCATCCTCTTCCGCCTTCGCCCATTCGAGAATCCTGCTGCGGCGCTCGATTCCCCAACGCACGACGGCTTCGGCTTTTGCCACGTCCACAGTCTTCGGATCGCTGTATCCCGAACGCCAGAAAATCTCCTCCTGCAGCGAACCCCGGCGGGCAAAAAAATAGTCGCGTCCTTCGGCCTCCTGAGCGAGCAGGTACTTCTCAAAGTCCAATGCGGATCCCACGAATTTGGCAACCTGATTGGCATCCACGGCTTTGCTCCACGCGGGTCGCACCGTTTCGTTCCAAAGCTTGCGCATCTCCGGCGACGCGCCGCCTCGACGCCGGCCCGGGCGCTGTTGCTGCGCGGTGGGCTGTCTCTGTTGTCCCCGATCCTCCTGTGCACGCTCCGGATCGATCGCGTCCTCCAACTCCTTGCGCGTACCGGCAAGCAACAGATCCTTCACATCCGGGTTCTGCTCGATCAGTTTTTCAGTGAAGCGCCGGAACAGCGCCTGGCGTTCCCGGAAGGCTTTGTCGGACGCGGTCGGGGTCGCGCCATCCACCGCGCGTTCGTAGACCGCCACGCATTTCTTCACCTTCGCTGTGAGGTCCAGCTCCTTCGCCAGACGGGTCTCAATCAGACTCGCCCAGCGCTCCAGATACTGTTCCGAGGTCGAGTAAGGATTGTCGAGCGTGCGATCCACGAGCGTTGCAGCCACGTGCGCTTCGGCGAACGACGGAAGACCTTCGCCGGCGCGGTCGAGTGTAAACAGGTCGAGGCCGAACAACTTTTCGGGAATGAACCGCTCATAACCGGCCCACTCGTCGGTGGTGGGCGCAGGATCGCAACCGGCCGCGGGGGAGAATTCGTCACAGGCCGTGAAGCCCGCGGCGCGCGCGAAGACCGATGGTTCCTTTGACGCCGCCCAATCCGGTACCGCGGTAAACCACCCGGGATTCGGCGTCATCGTGCGGGGTACCGCGAGATAATGGAATCCGCCGGCGTGGCACTGCGTCATACAAAACACGACCCGCCCTTTGCCGAGTCCCCCGACCAGCGTGCGGCGCAGCTCCGCCACACCGAGCGTTTCCTGGTCGTTGGAGCGCCAGCCGCGCTCGTTCCGCGGATCGCGCTCCAGGGTCCAGAGATTGATACGGCTTTCGCCCCGATCGCCACGCGTCCGCTCACCGTGGTCGCCGACAAAAAGGTAAAGCGTCCCGCCGCCGGCGACGGCGGGCAGGATCTCCTCCCGGAAGGCGCGCAGGATCATTTCGCGCTTGGCCGCGCGATTGCGGCGCAGCGGGCCGGCCATCCACGAATCGAGCGTGAGGCCGTCACGTTGCACCTTGCGGCGCACGTCGCCGAACACGGGCGGTTCCCCCTCAATGTTGCCCGCTCCGAAGAAGACCCACACGGAATCGGGTGGACAGTTCCGCTCGAACCAGGCAGCAACGGCCCTCGCCTGCAGGTATTGGGAGTAATTGTTTTCAAACGGCGAATCGCCGCCCGAAATGAGGACAAAAGCATCGCGCCCGCAAAGGCTCTGCACGCAGCAGGCGACAAAGACCAGCAAGAGTGCGGCCTGACGGCCCGGCTTTTCGAGTGTGATGGCTTTCACTGAGGGCGCCGTTATCAGGAGCGAAACAGGAGAGATTGCTTTGTGCAATTCATTTTCTTCCGGACCGAACGGGACCGATCAGGCAGGCACGGCAGAAAGACCGCCACCACCTCGTCCCATCCTTGGGACGACCAAATCCCACCCGCGAACACCGAGGCGAGTCGGCTGTTGGTCGTCGCCCGACTAAGTCGTTGATTTTGCTGTTGTTTTGGCCCTGAACTCCCGATTCGGCCCCGTGGCACGCCCGATGCAAATGCGCTTGGACTCAATCGCGTGAGCCGGCTTCAACCATCTTTTGATTTGTGCTGGAACGGTCGGGCCTTCACCGCTCCGAGCCGGAAAGCGGTTCGAAAATCGCCGCCAAATCCTAATAGCCATGTTTAACGACCTTCGCTTCGCCTTCCGCCAATTGCTGAAGCACCCCGGGTTCACCGCCGTGGCCGTGCTCACGCTCGC
>DATEKZ010000599.1:0-2753 GCA_035277185.1 Verrucomicrobiia bacterium | reverse complement strand
CGGGCTTTTGTCGCGCGCGAAGAATTTCGAGTATCGCCCGCAGCAGCAGGAGATGGCGGTCGCCGTTGTCAAAGCGCTCGAACACAAGGAGCACCTGGTGGTCGAAGCCGGCACCGGCGTCGGCAAGAGTCTCGCCTACCTCATTCCCGCGATTCTGTTCGGCGTCACCAACCGGAGGAAGGCGGTCGTATCCACCCACACGATCAATCTCCAGGAACAGCTCGTCGAAAAGGATCTGCCCATGTTGGAGGCGATTCTGCCGGTGAGGTTCAGCTTCACGATGTTAAAAGGCCGGCAGAACTATCTTTGCACCCGCCGTCTCCACAAGGCGATGCAGCAGGCAGACAGCCTGTTCACTTCGCCCGAAGTGAGCGAGCTTCAGCGCATTTATGAATGGTCGAAGAAAACCACCGACGGGAGTTTGTCGGACTTCGACATCGAGCCGGACTTCAAGGTGTGGTCCCAGGTCTGTTCCGAGCGGGGCATTTGTTCGCCAAAAATCTGCGGTCATCAGTCCGAGTTCGGCAAACAAAGAGGCATCTGTTTCTTTCAACGCGCCCGTCACCGCATCCTGTCGGCGGACGTGTTGGTCCTGAATCACACTCTCTTCTTCACGTTGCTGGGGGGCATCGACGAAGAAATCGACGGCGGCATCCTGTTCAAGAACGACTTCGTTATTTTCGACGAAGCCCACAACGTCGAAAGCGTTGCCTCGCGCCATATCGGGTTGAGTGTTTCGAGCGGCCAGGTGCGTTATTCCCTTCAGCGGCTTTGGAATCCGCGGACGGAGAAGGGTCTTCTGGCCACGCTGCGCCAGGGTCCATCGGTGAAACTGGTCGCCGATCTGTTGCGCGAGGCGGAGAGCTTCTTTGGCGAAGTCGAATCGGCTTGCGAGGAACTCAACCGCAGGCAGGCTGACGATGACAACCGGGGTCCTGGCGGACGTTCGGCATCGCCACCCGGTCAACGGCCGTGGTCGGAATTGCGCATCCGCCGGCCGGATCTCGTTCGCGACAATGTGACCTTGCCGATTCAACGGCTGCGCGAGGCCGTGGGGGAATTGATCCAGCGCAGCGAAGACAAAGATACCGGACAGGAACTGTTGGAATGCAACCGGCGACTGGGCGAATTGCGGGAGGAGGTGGCGATGTTCCTCAGTCAGAGCGCCCAGGACCACGTCTATTGGGTCGAGCGCGCCGGCAAGGCGCAAAAAAACCTGGCACTCAATGCGGCGCCGATTGACGTCGCCGAATTCCTGCGCCGCCGGCTCTTTGGCGCGGATACCTCGGTCATCATGACGAGCGCGACGCTGGCCACAAAAGTAGCGCAGGCGTCCCGCCTGCGCGCCGAGGGCGGCAGCCCGGGCAGTTTGGCGCTGGCGTCAAAATCAACCGTCACCTCAAAAGAGGCAGGCGGAACGGCCCTGCTCTATTTCACCCGCCGCGTCGGCGCGGAGCCGGCCGTGGCGCTGCAGGTCGGTTCCCCGTTCGATTACGAACGGCAGATGAAAGTGTTCGTCGTCAACAAAATGCCCGATCCTCGCGAAGGCGGCTACCGCGACGCCCTCGCGCGGTGGATCGAGCATTTCGTCGCGATGACCCACGGGAAGGCGTTCGTGCTGTTTACCAATTTCAAGTTGATGCTGGATGTCGGCGAATTGATGCAGCCGTTTTTCGACAGGATCGGCGTCGAGTGTTTCGTCCAGGGCACCGGCACGCCGCGTTCGCTCATGCTCGAGAAATTCAAGGCGGACGTGAACTCTGTCCTGTTCGGCACCGACAGTTTCTGGCAGGGCGTCGATGTGCCGGGGGAGGCGCTGTCGAACGTGATCATCACCCGGCTGCCGTTTGCAGTGCCCGATCATCCGCTGATCGAGGCTCGCATCGAAGCCATCGAAGCCCGCGGCGGCAATGCGTTCCGCGAATTCTCCCTGCCGGAAGCGATTCTGAAGTTTCGCCAGGGAGTCGGCCGGTTGATTCGCACGAAGACCGATTGCGGCATCATCGTCGTCCTGGACAATCGCATTCTGACGAAGCGCTACGGACAGATGTTTCTCGATGCGCTGCCTAAATCCCCGGTTGAGATCGTGTAAGAGGCGTCTAATGGGTTAAAGATGTGACAATCCGGCGGTCATTGTGGCTTGTCTTGCCGGGGAGGGGCAGTCAGACTTGGCGCATGTCTGAGATCGCACAATTCGTTCGCCACGGGACTGCGCAGATCACGCCGAAAGTCCTGCAGGGCGTGCACAAGAAGCTTCCGTTCCTGAAAGTCGAGTTTGCCCAGATCAATGCCCCGAAATATCCGCACCTGGTCGATCAACTCGAATTCCTGGCCGTCGTGGTTGAGGATTTTGCCGATGGCGAGGCCGACGAACTCCCGTACCTGGCCGTGGCCGGCGCCACCTTCGCCCTCATTTATGCGCATCGGCAGTTCGACCTCATCCCGGATAGCGATCCCAAGTATGGCCGCGCAGACGACTCGTCCGTGGTGCGGGCCGTGCTCATGGAGCACGAAAGGGTGTTTGACGAATTCGCCAAGAAACGCCGCCTGAACTGGTCCAAGATCACCGTCAAACCGTGACTAGACCTCGATGACTGAATTCTCGAGGGAGCCGATCCCTGAAATGTGGATGCGGATCGAGTCTTTGGTCCGGAGGGTAAATCCGTCGGGAGGAACGATGCCCGTCCCGGTCAACAGGACGGCGCCATGCGGGAAACTCTGGCTGCGGAACAGGAAATCGGCGAGGTCCTCAA
>DATEKZ010000598.1:0-22633 GCA_035277185.1 Verrucomicrobiia bacterium | reverse complement strand
CCTCTGCACTCAATCCCGCGAAAGGCACAACGTCGGCCGGCGGGGCCTCGGCGAGGACCTTGGCGGGATCAATCCCTGCGCCGGCGGCTGAACCCGCAGCCGGAGCGATGAGCGAACCCAGGCAAAAGATTGAGAGCAGCGTAAGGACGGATTGGATTTTCATGACGTTGACACCGGGCCGGAGAATTCCTCGCCGGCGGATCGGATCGCGTCTATTGATGCCCGCATCCGGCGCAGTATTCAATCGCTTTTCGATGTTCCACCCTGCCCGCCGGAGCGCATCCCGCGACTGCGGGACAATCTGCGCGAGCTGCTAAGCCCCACGATTGCGCAGGTTGGACACCTGCGCTCCTGAACGTGGCGCGGGCAACGGGGTTTTAAGTTTGGTTGACCTCGTTGTCGGTTATGCGGACCCTCGTAGTCAGTCCCGCGCAGGTGTATGGACCGGCCTTCAGTCATCGTCGTCGGCAGCGCAAACACCGACCTGGTCGTTCGGTTGCCCAGGCTGCCGCGTCCGGGTGAAACGGTGACCGGCGGTGAGTTTCGGATTGTCGCCGGCGGCAAAGGAGCAAACCAGGCGGTGGCGGCGTCGAGAGCGGGAGCGCGCAGCACGTTCATTGCGTGCATTGGCGAAGACGATTTTGGAGATGCGGCA
This sequence comes from Verrucomicrobiia bacterium, assembly GCA_035277185.1. Lineage (GTDB taxonomy): Bacteria > Verrucomicrobiota > Verrucomicrobiia > Limisphaerales > AV2 > DATEKZ01. Next base: position 21,978 of record DATEKZ010000598.1, on the reverse strand, counting down.
GTGGCAGGGCTGCGTCGGGAGAAGATCGACACGCGTTACGTCGTGCGGCATAAACAAGTCCCAAGTGGTGTCGCCTTGATCATGGTGGGCGCGCGGGGTGAGAATCTGATCGGCGTCGCCCGCGGATCGAGTGACATGTTGCTGCCCCGACATGTTGACGCCGCGTTGCCGGCTATCCGCCGCGCGCGCTGTCTGCTCGTGCAACTGGAAATCCCGCTCGCGACGGTGCGCCGTGCGGTCGAGTTGGCGGGCCGCCACCATGTCCCCGTGGTGTTGAATCCCGCTCCGGCACAACCCGTGCCGGCGGCTCTGCTCCGCCAGGCGACGTTTCTTACTCCGAACGAACACGAGCTGCGCGCTCTGACCGGCGTGTCAGTGAAGTCAAAGTCCGAAATCGAAGCCGCGGCGACGAAGCTGCGCGGCGCCGATGCGCAACATGTGCTGGTCACCTGCGGCTCTCGCGGCGTCTGCTGGTGCGGCGCGGAAGGCATTCGCTGGTTCCCGGCGCCGAAGGTCAAGGCGATCGACACCGTTGGCGCCGGAGATTGTTTTTCCGGCGCGTTCGCGGCGGCGTTTTCGGAAGGCCGGTCCACTGAGGATGCCATCGGTTTCGCGGTAGCGGCCGCCTCCATTTCCGTGACGAGGCCGGGTGCGCAATCTTCGATGCCTTCTCGACGTGAGATTCTGGCCTTGTGTCGTCACGACGGGGCTTCGGATCAAACACCAAGGCATTAATCCGGTCGCGCCGCTATGACTCGGCCGATGCAGACTGAAATCCGTGGCCCGGCGTATGCGATGGCGTGAGGACCGGTGACGGTGATTGTCAAATGCAGTTAACCCGGACACTATGATGCCAACGTTGACTGCGGCCCGCCGAAATCATAGTGCAACCCCGCAAGCGATGTCCCTGCCGTCTGATGAAGCTTCCGCGCCGCAGGCGCTCGAAGAGTTGATCCGCCGCGCTGAATCGGCTGGCGCCAGTGACATTCACCTGCAGATGGCCGGCCGGGCGGCTGAAGTGGCGTTCCGCCTCGATGGATTGATGACTTCCGCAACCCCGCTTCCGGAACCGATCGCGGAGCGCGTGTTTGGCCGCATCAAGTTTCTCGCCCGGCTGAAGACGTATCAGGAGTCGCTGCCGCAGGATGGACGCATAGAAAAGGCTGACGTTGGTTCGCAAAACGACATCCGGGTCGCGACCTATCCGACTGTGACGGGCGAAAAGATCGTGTTGCGCTTGTTCGCGCAATCGAACGCCCGCACGCTGCGCGGGCTGGAACTGTCCGAGGACGTCTGCGGCGAGTTGGAGCGCTTCCTTCGTGGCCACTCGGGCTTGCTGTTGCTCACCGGCCCGGCCGGCAGCGGAAAAACGACGACCATTTACGCCTGCCTCCGGCACCTGGCGGAGCGGGGCGGGCGGCACGTGATCACGGTGGAGGATCCCGTGGAACAGATCGTTCCGGGCATCATGCAAACAGAAACGAATGAGGCGCGCGGACTGGACTTCGCCCGGGCCGCGCGTCACTTGTTGCGGCAGGATCCGCAAGTGCTGGTCATCGGGGAGATCCGTGACGACGAGACGGCCAACCTCGCCGTCCGCGCCGGCCTGACCGGACATCTGGTGATTTCCACACTTCACGCCGGTTCGTGCAAGGGGGTGTTCGAACGGTTGCTGGTCATGTGCCGCGACCTCTATTCCGTGTGGTCGGCGGTGGAACTGGTTTTGAACCAGCGCCTGGTGCGTCGCCTCTGTAACAAGTGCGGCGGCGCTGGATGCGCCGAATGCCTGAAGACCGGGTATCGCGGCCGCGTGCCGGTGGTGGAGTGGCTGCGGCTGGATGAGGCGTTGCGGACAAAGGCACGGGCCGAGGGGTTGGCGGCGATCAAACCGATGCATTCATTGGACGCCGCCGCGCGCGGTCTCGTGCAGCAAGGCGTCACCAACTCCGCGGAATTCGATCGGATGTTTCAGCCATGAAATACGAAGAACTGGCGTTTGTGAATCAGCAACTCGCGGGGATGCTCAAGTCCGGCATTCCGCTGGAAGGCGCACTGCGCCAGTTGTGCACTCACATGCGGCGCGGCCGGTTTCGCACCGAACTGGAAGCGCTCGAAGCCGACCTCGCAAAAGGGGCGCCGCTCAAGGAAGCACTGACCGCACGAAAGCTCCCGGCATTCTACGTGAAGATGATCCAACTGGGTGCGCAGACCGGCGACCTCCCCGGCGTGTTGACCCTGGTGGCGGATTACTATCAACGAGCGCACCTGGGCTGGACCCGATTGAAGGGATTGATGGTTTATCCGTTGATTGTGTTGCTGGCGTCGCTGGGATTGTCGGCGTTCGTGGCCGTGACTTTCAGCAGGCTCGTGACCGGCGACGCCGGCTTGTTCGACGCGCTTGCGGGAGGCGGTTCGACGATCGAGATCGACCGCCTGTTGTTTGCGATGTGGACTCCAGTGGCGGGGTTGCTGTTCGTGACGCTGGCGGTAGCAGTCGCGCTTATGGTGCCGGCGTTACGGCGTTTTCTGCGCTGGTGGCTGCCGGGGTTTCGGGAGAATTCGCTGACGAACCTTGCTTCCACCATGAATCTGATGTTGAGCAACGGCAGTCATCTGGGTGAGGCGCTGGATCTGGCGGGGCAACTGGAAACCGGTACGCCCGCGGGCATGGAGCTGGCGCGTTGGAAAAGCCGGTTGGCCGACGGACACGCAAAGATCGCCGATATCGCCAAGGAATCGAAAGTTTTCCCGCCGTTGTTCGTCTGGCTCCTGGCGCAGGGTGGCGAAGACCTTGCGGCCGGTTTCAGAAAAGCGGCGGAAATCTACTACGCGCGCGCCCGGTATCGCGTCGAACTCCTTCTTTACGTCGCGTTGCCGGTGTCGGTGCTGGTGTTGGGGATGATGATTCTCGGGCAATTTGTTCCCCTGGCCAGCGGTTTGGCGTCCGTCATCGACCAGCTTGGAGGCGCCGGTCCGTAACCATGATCACGCCGGTCTTGCAACTCCTCTTCTGGTTCGCACTGTGGCTGGCGCCGCTGGCGATCGCCATCGCGGCTATCTATTTCCTCGTCAGCCTGCCGTTGCGGCGACAGGAACGGGCGCGGTTCTTTCTGGATCTCCTGGAACTTGGGCTGAAAGAGGGACGCACGCCCGAACAAACGATTGTGGCGGTTTCGCGGAGTGACGACCCTTCGATGGGCGCGCGTTTTCATTTGCTGGCTGCTCATCTGGAAAGCGGTCTCCCACTCGGCCAGGCCGTCGAAAAAGTGCCGCGCCTGCTCCCGCCGCAAATCAACGCGATGCTGAAAACAGGGGAGGAAATCGGTGATGTGTTCAAGGTGCTGCCGGCTTGTCGTCAGTTGCTCAACGACGGCTCGTCGGAAACGCGCGGAGCGATGAATTATCTCGTCGTCGTTTTCCTGGTCCTGACACCGGTGGCGCCGGCGATCTTCCAGGTGCTCGCCACTTTCGTCTTTCCGAAGTTCCTGGTGATCCTTCATGAAATGGAAGTGACGCCGCCTGCGTTCACCGCTTATGTCATCAGCCGCGCCAGCGTGTTCGCCTCCGTCATGTCGGCGGCTGCCTTCCTGGTTTATCTCGCGGGGATCATTTACCTCGGCGGGCCGCGCCTGACCGGATGGATTCAGTCGCATCTGCTGCCAATCTGTGACCGGCTCGCGTTTCACCTGCCGTGGCGACGGAAGCGGATGCAGCGCGATTTTGCCGCGATGCTGGGCATCCTGCTGGACGCGAATGTCCCGGAGGAACGGGCCGTGACGATGGCGGCTGCGAGCGCCGCCAATTCGATCTTCAAGCGTCGTGCGGACCGAGCTGTGGCTGATCTTCGTGCCGGGATGAAGCTGCCTGAGGCGATGCGCCGACTCGATGACACGGACGAGTTCCTCTGGCGGCTGACGAACGCCAGCCATTCGCCGAACGGATTCAGGGCGGCGCTCAACGGCTGGCTTGAAGCTTTGGACGCAAAGGCCTTCCAGCAACAGCAGGCCGCTGCGCACGTCATCACAACGGCGCTGGTGGTGATCAACGGCGCCCTGGTCGGCGTGCTGGTGGTCGGGACGTTCCAGGCGCTCATTGCCATTGTCAACGCGGGGGTCTTATGGTGATTCGTTGGAAGCCCAACGCCGAGCCCCTTGCCCCGCGCCCAACGAGAGGAGAGGGCGGGATAATAACGGGAATCATCCCGAGGTTCGGTTTCTGCGTGGATTTCGCATCGCGAGGGCGCGCGCGCGGCCTGCTGACGACCGAACTGGTCGTGGCCATGGCCATCCTTGTCCTCGCAATGATTCCGTTGAGCTATGCCGTCCTGCGCGAGCGGCAGTTGAGTCGCGCTCTCTACTGTCGCGCCATAGCCACAGAGATTGTGGATGGAGAAATGGAGGTCTTGCGGGCCGGCGAATGGCGCGTGTTTCGCGAAGGTTCGCATCCCTACTCGCCGCGGGCGGAGTCGGGAACGAATCTGCCACCCGGAAGGTTCACGTTGACTCGCGAAGCGAGACGACTGCGGCTCGAATGGATACCGGAGAAACGAGGGAAAGGCGGCCGGGTCGCACGGGAGGTGACACTACCATGAAACTGGTTGGAGACACCAATAGGCGGGGTGATGCCCGGCCTTCCCCGCCAGCGCGGCGCCAGGCCGGCATTATGCTGGGCGAGTGTCTGATCTATATTTCGGTCTGGTCCGTGTTGCTCGGGCTCTCATTCGCCGCCTACTACCGCGTGTTGGACAACACCACGAGATTGCGGCGGAGTGCGGCGGACATCACGCGCGTTCTGCAGGCCGGCGAGCGGTGGCGCGAAGATGTTCGACAAGCAACCGGTCCGCTGAAACCCGTGGGCATCGAAGGAACCGTAGAGCATGCGTTGCACGTCCCGCAGGCAGCGGGCGAGGTGGTTTACTATTTCACCGGCACGAACTTGTTGCGACGCGCAGCCGCGGACGCGCCGTGGATCGAATTCCTTGCGAGAGTGAATGCATCACGGATGAACAAAGACACACGCGAGCGGGTCGTCGCGTGGCGTTGGGAAGTGGAGCTGAACGCCGGAAAGAAAAAACCCGCTGTGCGTCCGTTGTTTAGCTTTCAAGCGGTCGCGCCTGTTCAGGAGCAGCCATGAGAATTCCGTTGAATTCCATTCACACGATGAGAGCCACAGGCGCGAAACCGCGAACCTCCGAGGACGGCTTCGCCGTGTTCGTCGTCATTGTCCTGCTGGCCATCATGGTTTCGCTGGCGATTAGCAACAACGTCGCATTGGGTCACCTCCACCGCGAACTGCGCCTGCTCGACAAGAGACACCAGAAACGCTACGAGAGCGAGAAGGCGACCAACGCGCCTCACGCCGCGGCGGTAGCATCAACGCGGGAACGTGCCGCCGGTCTCTCTGATTCTTCAGAGCGGCCGCCCAAGGAGTAGCGATGCAAAGCCCGGCCGAACGAATCCATTTGATCGAGCGTTCGCTGCGCTGCTTCGTTTATGGCCTGCTTAGCCTCATTCCCTTCGTCGGGCTGGGTTTTGCGGCGCTGACCATCCGGCTTCACTTCAAGACCTGGGCGGAGCCGGGCGACCGATGGAACCCCGCCCGGAAATACCTCGTGGCCGGCTTTTGTCTCGCATGGCTTGGCGTCCTGGTCTCCGTCGGCGGAATGGCGTTGTTCGTTGTGATCCTGATAAAACGGTACGAGTTTTGACGGAGTCGAGTTGGAACTAGAAGTATGACGTTTCTGCCCATCGTCGAACGCGAATTGCGGCTCAAGGCTCGTCGCCCGCAGACCTATTTCAGCCGGTGCGGATTGGTTGTGGCGTTCGCCGTGCTCAGTTTCGGGATCATCACTATCGATTGGTCCGCAGGTCGGAATCCAATGGTCATCGGAGAACATTTGTTCTGGGGGCTCTCCGGACTTGGCTTCGCCGGCGCGCTTTTGGCCGGTCCGATTGTCACCGCTGACTGCCTGAGGAACCCGAGCAACTGGGGAGCCGCGGTGGCTGATCCGGCTCAGGCGTGGGAAGAACCTTCCTGGTGATCAGATGGAATCAGCGATGACGTGAGCCTGCGATTCTACCGTCAACACGCCTTTCCGAGCGCCGTTTTCCTTTTGCCTTTTCCCTGTTGCCTTTGTAAGCACTCCGCGTGACTCAAACCGCGCCCAGCCTCTTGCTGCTCATTCCCGCCTACAACGAGGAGCAGCGAATCGAGCCGGTTTTGCGCGAGTTCGGCGAACACTTTCGCCGGCATTATCCCGGCAAGTCGCAAATCGTTGTCGTGCTCAATGGGTGCAAGGACAACACGCTGGGAGCGGTGACGCGCGTCTCAAGGGATTATCCGGAAATCAGCGCGTTGAATTTCCCGGATCCCATCGGCAAGGGAGGCGCGTTGATCGAAGGTCTCAAGCTGGCGCCGACGGCCGACCTGATCGGTTACGTGGATGCCGACGGAGCGACCGGTCCGAAAGCCTTTCTCGATCTGGCCCACCTGACAGCGCAGGCCGATTGCGTCATCGGGTCGCGCTGGTTGCCGGGCTCGGTGCTGCACCAGAGCCAGACCCGGCTGCGCCGAATTTTCAGCCGGGTGTTCCACGTCATCGTGCAGGTCTTGTTCTGGATGAACATCAAGGACACGCAATGCCCGGCCAAAGTGATGCGCCGCGCGGCCGTGGAAAAAGTCCACGATGCCCTGCGCATCGCCGACCTCGCTTTTGATGTGAACCTGCTCTACGCGCTGAAGCGGGAAGGGTTCCGCATCCTGGAAGTGCCCACGGAATGGACGGACAAGGTCGGCTCGAAAGTGACGCAGTCGTTGTTGCGTTCCTCGCTGGTGATGTTCCTGTCGGTCGTTCGGGTGCGTCTGATCTATTCGCCGTTTTACAAATGGCTGCGGCCACTTCGGCCGGCGGAGACGTGGATCTATCAAAAGCTTAAGCAGCCTGCGCCGCTGCCCGGACCTTCTCGCGCCAGGTGAAGAGCGCGGTCAGGGCCAGCAACAGCAAACTGAACGCGCCCAGCGTCTGGATCACGGTGCGGAAAGCGTCCAACTCGGCCATCAGCAGTAGCCGCGGCTTCAACATCCACAGTGCCACACCGTAACCAACCGCTAGCAGCGACGTCCATGGCACCACGGCGAACCGCTCGCGCGCCAGCAGATTGGACAGGAGCACATTGGCCAGGACCAACGGCACCAGGCACCACGCGAACCACGGCACCAGCGGAGCGGCTGCCCAATAAATCGGCCGGCTGAAGTAGATGATTCGCAGCGGCAGGTCCGGCAGAGCGGTGCAGGCCAGCGCCGCAGCGCCGCAGAGCAGCGCGGTGGCAGTCAGTGCCTGCCGCACGGCGCGCGTATCTTGAGTCAGGGCCGCGCTGCGCACCACTTTGGGAAACATGACGGCTGCCAGCGGCGTGGTAAACGTGACGAGCGCCAGTCCGATGATGGCCGCCGGCATGTAAAGAAGGGTCTTCTCCGAGGAAAACAGGCTCTGAACATAGACGACGTCGGCATTGCTCATAAACTGGATGGTGCCGATTCCCAGCGTCAACGGGACGACGCGCCGCAGCCAGGGCCGCCATTCCATTCGTTCGCCGGGATCGAACAGCAGGCGCCGAATCAGCCACGCGCCCACCAGCACCGAGACTCCCTGGCCGATCAGCGCGCCGGTCATACCGCCGGCCGCCTGGCCGCCGAGCCAGAGGATCACCGCAATCGCGGCGAACCGGCCCATGCCGTCAAGAATCAACACGCGTCCGAGGCCGGTGAAGTTTTGCTGGCCTTGAAGCACCCCTCTCAAAATCGGCGACCAGAGCGAGGCCAGACCGATCATCACCGTGACCCAAAGCGCGGCCGGGTTCGTGATCTTGAGCGCGGACACCCATTTGCTCTGGGCAAAAAAAGCTACGGCGACCATGAACAACCAGATGTAGAACGTCGCGCGTAACGTGGCACCGAGGGTGGTCGTCAGTTGCCGATGCCGGACGTCTGTGACCGCGGCGGCTGTTTGCTGGGCAAAGATAATCTGGAGCCCGGCGGACGGGATGCTCATGAGGAGGAAGACGCGAAGCAGCGCGCACCAGATGACGTATTCCACGGGCTCCATCCAGCGATTGGCCACGATCTGGGTGAGGGTCATGAAGACGCCGCCGGACACGGTGGCCACCACGAGCAGACTGCCCTGACGGATAAACGTCGTCCCGCTCTCCGGCGCCTGCGCGGACGTCGATGCCACTGTCGATTTCGTGTTCAACGGCGGCCTTGCTGTTGCTGGATTTTCTCGACGAAAGCAATCGCCTTTTTGCCAATGGCCCCCCAATCCAGTTCCCGGTGGACACGTTCGCTCGCAACGCGGCCGAGGTGGCGACGCGTTTCAACCGGCTCATCCAGCCACTCCAGAATCCGGCGGCCGAAGCTTTCGCCGTCGAACCCGGCGAAACGCACGGCCGGCTCGTTGCCGAAGTAACGGCTTGCGCTGTTCAAGGGCGTGCTGACCACGGGCAGCCCCACGCCGAGGTATTCGACGATCTTCGCCACGAAGGCGCAGTGGGTTCCGGTCGATTCCTCGTACGGAACCATGCCCACGGAAGCGGTGCGCAGGTGATCGGCGACCCGGGAATAAGGAACGAACCCGGTGCTTTCGATGCGCAGATCGGGAACGGCCGAAAGCGCGCGCCGGCGGAACCTTGTGAGCGTGGGCGTCTCCTTGCCGACGAAGCGGAAACGCACGTGCGGCTTCGCGGCGGCGACGCGGCGCATCGCCCCCAGAGCGATGTCTCCCAGGTGATGATGATCGAACGAACCGTGCATCACGACCACGGGCGGGCTCTCGGCTGCGACAGCGTGGTTTTCGGCGAGGGAAAACAGCTTCGAATCGTAGCCGTAGTAAATCGGGAGGATGCGTTCCCGGGAATAACCGGCGTTGGCGAAGTAGTCGGCCAATGTTTCGGAAACGGTCATGAGGCAGTCGGCCTGGTAGCGATTCGGTATCGAGAGTTCGAAACGTTCGAGCGCTTTGATGAAGGAACGTGGAGCTACGTAGCGCGGCCAGGTCTCCATGAAGCCGGTAAGGTAATCGAGGAAGTTCATCACCACGGGCACGCGCAGCCGTTGCTTGAGCCGGCCGGCCGCTACGGCGGAGATGGCGTGTTGTGACAACACCACGTCGAACCGGACGCTCTTTGCCGCGCGTTCGACTATCCGCTGCAGAAGAACGGGGTAGGCCAGGTATTTGACATTCCGAAGGGAGGTGTAGCGGCCCATCTGCCAGGCCTTGAAGAGATGCAGGCGAACTTCAAATTGCTTCGCGATGCTCTCCGCGTCGGCGAAGGAGGGACAGAAGAGATGCACCTCGTGGAGGCGGCGAACCATTTCCTGCGCCAGATAGATCGCCTCCGCCGACCCGCCGCCCGACGGAGGATAAAACGGCTCGTGGGTTAGAAAGGCAATTCTCATCTCAATCGGCCCCGGAAATCCGCGCGTTGCGAACTGCGAAATCAGGGCCGGCAGGATGCCGGTTGTTCCAAACGGTCGGGCGACACGTTCGCCGCAAGGGCTTTTGCTTCCAACTCACGGCAGCGATTGCAGAAAGCGGAACAACCTCCGCGCCCCCTGTTCGAGCTGGCGCAGCGAAATCCATTCATCGGTCGTGTGCGCCTGGGCGATGTCGCCGGGGCCGAACACAACACTCGGGATGCCGCCGCTGGCCAGCACGGCGGCGTCGCAAAAGTAGTGAACGCCGACCGGTTTTCTCTGTCCGGCCGCCTGCATGAACATTTTCACGAGCGGCAGTCTGAGGTTGGCCTCCATCGCCGGGCAGGGCGCGTTGCGAATGTTCAGGAGGGTGGCGGACAATTGGCGCTTCCGGAGAAGCGCCTTGATCTCGCGCCGAACGCCCGCCTCGGTTTCGCCAGGAAGGGTCCGCCGGTCGATGCTGATGCGGCAACAATCCGGAACGATGTTCGGCTGTGAGCCACCGGCAATCGTGCCAACACTGACGGTCGGATATCCGAGCAAGGGATGTCTCCGCCGCTTGAGCGCGGCGGCGTACGCCGTCTCAAAGAGATCGACAATACGCGCCATTCCGTGAACCGCGTTCCGGCCCAGGTCAGGCCTCGAGCCGTGCGCCGCCTTGCCGCGCGTTTCCAACTGCAGCCAGAGATCGCCCTTGTGCGCCGTGACGACTTGCAGGTTGGTCGGCTCGCCGACGATGGCGAGGTCGGCCTTGAATCCCTTGGCGATCAGCGCGCGCGAACCGGCCTGGGCGTTTTCTTCGTCCACGAGGCCGGCGAAAATGATTTCGGTGTCGCGCGGTCGTTGAGGCGAGCGCGCGAGTTCGATCAACGCCGCGAGCATGGCAGCGATGCTCCCTTTCGTATCGCACGCGCCGCGGCCATGAAGGCGGCCCTGTCTCTCGCGCGGCTGAAAAATCATCGGTGATTCGCCGCCCACGGTGTCCAGGTGGGGGGCCAGCAGGATGCGCTTTCGAACGTGGCGGGAAGAAGGCGCCAGGCGGGCCAGCAGATTCCCCCGCCGGGGAAAAACCTCCTGGAATTCCACGTCCAATCCCGCGCGGGCCGCGGTCGCCGCGAGAAAGTCAGCGACGCGTTGCTCGCCCGCGCGCGGGTCGTGCCGCGTCAAGAAGGCCGGGTTCACGCTTGGAAGCGCGATCAACTCCGACAACAGTTTGCCGACCTTCGTCATGCCGTGTGTAAGCGAGTAGGGGGACGTTAGAGATGGCGGGCCGGCCTGTCGAGCAAGACGAGACGCAACGACGCGGACGAGATCGGATCTTGTGAATAGCTTGTTGCTCGGCCATTCAATCATTTGGCCCCACCTTTTTCCGTGTTTGGCGGGGCCGATTCCGGATCCGGTCCGGATCGGAGACGCGAGAAGGAAATCCAACTTTACAAGCCGTTTGGCGTTGTGTCACGCTGCCCCCGTATGGCGATCTTAAAAAAATATCTGCTGCTGCTGCTTGTCCCGGCATTGGTGACCGGTTGCGCCACGCCCACGATCACGAACCTGACGCCCAGCCGCCTGCCGCGCAAAGACAATGGCCAATATCCTTTCGAGGTGCAGTTAAACAGCCGCCAGCAGAGTCTCATCAAGGATTCCGTCAAGGCCCAGGTCGTCGTCGGCCTCGAGCAATACCCGATGCAGCGGGTGCCCATGCTGACCAACCGCTGGGAAACTCTCGTTCCCATCGCGTCCGACCAGAACGTCGTCACCTACCGGTTCAAGTTCGACTACGATTACCGCGGCATCCCCGCGCGCCAGTCCGACAGCAAGATCTCCAAGCATCACCAGTTGTATATCCTGGACAAGTAACCTTCGGTATCAGACCCGCCTGGACAAAGACCGTCCGGGCGAGGAAAGAAACCGATTTTGTTTCTTTGTCTGTTTCCGGCAGCGCGGCTAAGAAATGAGTCGTGCGCGCCACCTTCCTTCTTGGCCCCGCCGGCAGCGGTAAAACACATCGTTGCCGCGCCGAAATCCGCGCCGAATTGTTGAAGGCGCCCCAGGGTCCCCCGCTCATTCTGCTCGCGCCGAAACAGGCGACGTTTCAATTGGAACGGCAATTGTTGGCCGACGATTCGCTGCCCGGATACACACGGCTGCACATCCTGTCATTCGACCGGCTCGCGAGATTTGTTTTCGACCGGTTGGACAGGCCGTTCCCGGAGCTGCTGTCCGAGGAAGGCCGTGTCATGGTCTTGCGGGCGCTGCTGGGCCGGCGGAAGGAGGATCTGCGATTGTTTCGCGCCAGCGCGCGCCTGCCGGGATTCGCCCGGCAGCTCAGCGAGCTCCTGCGCGAATTGCAGCGCCACCATCTGACCTGCGCGAAACTGGAGGCGCTGTCGCAAAAAGTCGGCCCGACGAACCGGCTCGACGCGAAGCTGAATGATCTCGCTCTCCTTCTGCGCGGTTATCAGGAGTGGTTGAAGGAGCACCGTCTGCTGGATGCCGACAGCCTGCTCGATCTGGCCACGGACGAATTGCGGTCCGCCGCTCGCGCCCCGGCCGTCCGTTTCGCTCTCGCGGGGTTGTGGCTCGACGGCTTCGCCCAGATGACTCCGCAGGAGCGGGCCTTGTTAGGGGCCCTTGCGCCGTTTTGCCAGCGGGCAACCCTGGCCTTCTGCGTCGATGGCGAACCGGCGGCAAACCTGTCATGGCACTCGCCCGGGTCGGTGGCTTCCGAGACCTATCGGAAATGCCGCGACGAGCTTGCCGGCCTGGCCGGCGTGGAAATCGAGGTCGAGTTGTTGGAGCGCAAGGCGACGGTGGGACGTTTCGCCCGGCAGCCGGCCCTGCAACATCTGGAAAGGGAGTGGGCACAGCCAAAGCCGTTTCAGAATGGCGCAACGGACGGTTCGGCGCCGCCGCCCGGCGTTCGCGTTGTGGCCTGTGCGAACCCGGAGGCGGAGGCCGTCTTCGCAGCGCGCGAAATTCTTCGATACGTCCGCGACGACGGCGTCCGGTTTCGAGACGTAGCGGTGCTGGTGCGCAAGCTGGACGGTTATCACGATGCGCTGCGCCGGGTGTTCACGCGGTATCAAATCCCGTTCTTTCTCGACCGCCGCGAACCGGTCGCCCATCACCCGCTGGCGGAATTGACCCGCTGTGCGCTGCGCACCGTGGCTTTTGGCTGGCGATCCGCGGACTGGTTTGGCGCGCTGAAATCGGGCCTCGTCAACGCGGCGGAAACCGAGATCGATTGGCTCGAGAACGAGGCCCTGGCACGCGGCTGGGAAGGCAAAGCCTGGCAAAGCGAATTGAAGTTTGATGGAGACTCGGCAGTGGGCGGGAAACTGGAACGCCTGCGGCAGCAACTGGTTCAGCCATTCAAACGACTGCGCGATGCGCTGGGCGCCGCCCAGGGTCAAGGGCCGACGGGCAGGGAACTGGCCGCCGCCATCCAGTCGTTCTGGGAGCAGTTGAAGGTCGGTCGTCGTCTGAGGGAATGGAGCGCCCCGGCCCCGGCGGACGGCAGCGCGGCGGATCCCAGGGCGCAGATCCACGACACGGTCCTGGATCAAATGCAGCATTGGATCGGGAACGTGGCGCTCGCATTCGCAGGCGATTCACTGCTCCTGACCGAGTGGTTGCCGATCCTGGAATCCGGTCTGGCCGGACTGACGGTCGGTGTGATTCCCCCCGCGCTCGACCAGGTCCTGATCGGCGCGATCGACCGTTCGCGCAATCCGGATTTGCGGCGGGCATTCGTGCTCGGCGTCAATGAGACGATCTTCCCGGCGGTGCCGGCCGTCTCCAGCCTGTTGAGCGAATGGGACCGCAATCGGCTCGATCAACACGATAGTTCGCTGGGGACCGACACGCGCTCGCAGCTTGGTCTGGAACGGTTCTATGGCTACGTCGCCTGCACGCGCTCAAGCGAACAGATCGCGATCACCTGCGCCTCGCGCGATTCGGATGGCAGAACCTTGAACCCATCGACTTTCATCGCGCATCTGAAACGCCTCTTTCCTTCTCTCGAGATCGAGAAGTTCGGCGATGTGCGCGCCGAGGTCGATGTCCAGCATTCGAGTGAAATGATCGCGTCGATTCTGAGGGATGAAGCCGCCGGCCCGGGAGGCCGTGCGCCAGGCCTGTCGGCCATCGCCGCGCTTCCGGTTTTTGCGCCGATTCTCGATCGATTGCGGCTTCCGGCCGCCGGGCACAAGGAATCGCTTTCTCCCGAACTCGCCGTCCGGCTCTTCGGCCCTGTCCTGGAAACCTCGGTCAGCCGGCTGGAGCAATTCGCGATGTGCCCGTTCCGCTTCCTTGTGAACTCGGGCCTTCAAGCGGAGGAACGGAAGTTGTTCGAGCTTGATGCGCGCCAGCAAGGCAGTTTTCAGCATGAAGTCCTGGCCCGTTTCCATCAGGAACTGAGCCGGGAGAACAAACGGTGGCGCGACATCACTCCCGCGGAAGCCAGCGAACGCATCGGGCGCATCGCCGACCAACTGATTCCTCACTTCGCCGGGGGCATGCTGGTCGCCACCGGACAGAATCGCTTCGTGGCTCTCAGCTACAAGGAATCGTTGCAGCGGTTCATTGCTGCAATGGTCGAATGGATGAAGCAATACGAATTCGATCCCACGGCGGTGGAGATCGGCTTTGGCGGAAAAGACGGCCTGCTGGCGCGGTGGGAACTCGACCTTGGCGACGGACATCGGATCGCTCTTCGCGGCCGCATTGACCGGGTGGACCTGTGGCGCGATCCGGACCGCAACGAGGCCCTCTGTGTCGTGATCGATTACAAGTCGAGCCAGCGCAAACTCGATCCGCTGCTGATGGCGCACGGCATCCAGCAACAACTTCCGGCGTATTTGAATGTGTTGCGCCGGGTGCCGGCCCCACCCTCTGTCTTCGGAGTGTCCCGTCTCATTCCCGCGGGAGTGTTTTACGTGAATCTGCGCGGCCGCTACGAGAGCGGCGCGAACCGAACGGAGGTGCTGGAAGGGAAATCAGACGCCCGGAGGCACGCCTACGTGCATGAGGGGCTGTTCGACTTTGACGTGTTGCGCAAACTCGACAACCGCCGGGGCGCCCGCTTCGGGGACCAGTTCAACTATCGTCTGACCAAGGACAACAAACCCTACAAGAACAGCCAGGACGCGTTGAACGCGGAGGAATTCATGGCCCTGCTCGATCACGAGGAGGAACTCCTGCGCGACATCGGGCGGCGTATTTACGCGGGGGATGTGCGCGTCGATCCGTACAAGAAGGGGCAGGAAACGGCCTGCGACACTTGCGAGTACCAATCCATCTGTCGGATCGACCGTTGGATGCACGAGTTTCGCCCCCTGCGCAACTCGAGCGGCGTTGAGGAGGCGGCCGAATGAACTTCACTGCCGCGCAAACGCAAGCCATCCAGGCGCGCGGAAATGCGCTGGTCATTGCCGGGGCCGGCACGGGCAAGACACGAACGCTGGTGGAACGCTGCGCGCGGCTGCTGTTGGATGAAACGAAACCGGTGTCGCTCGACGAAATCCTGATGCTGACGTTCACCGAAGCCGCCGCTGCCGAGATGCGACAGCGCATCCGTTTGCGACTGGAAGAGGGGCTGACGCGCCAGCCGGATAACACGCGGCTGAATGAGCAACTCGCGCTGCTCGACACGGCCCGGATTTCCACCCTGCACAGTTTCTGTTTGCAACTGGTCCGCGAACATTTCTACGAACTTGAGCTCGATCCCCAGCTTGCCGTGCTGGACGAGCCGCAGGCACGGCTGCTGGCATCCGAAACGCTGGATGACATCCTCCGGGGGCACTATGCGGGAAGCACGCCGGAGTCCGGCGCGGTGCGGCGCCTCATCCAGGAACAAGCCCGCGGATGGGACGTGCCCATCCGCGAACTGGTTTTACAACTTCACAAACACACGCAAACGCGGCCTGATCCCGAGGGCTGGTTCCGTCGTGAACTGACGCGGCTGGAGCAGACCGAGCCGACGCACTGGCGGCAATGGTTGCGCGAAGGCGTCCAGGCATGGCGAGACCTTTCCTTGCCGCTGCTCCACGCCCGGGAACCGGCGAACGACAACGCGGCGCGGTGCGCGAGGATCCTCGAAAAGCTGGATGCCGGCGCCGGCCGGGAACAAACGGCGAATGCGTTGGATGCGATTCTGCTCGCGGGCAAGACCTGGCCGTCGAGGAAGAAGGGTGTCTTGCGCAAACCGCTCGAAGGATTCTTCCAGGACGCGGCCTTTCTTCATTCGTTGCTGCGCGCAGGAGCGGGCGATCCCCTGGTGGAAGACTGGGACTGGGTGCGACTCCCCATGGCCACGCTGGTGCGGCTGGCGCGAGAGTTCGGCGAGAGATTCAGCGCGATCAAGCGCGAGAGCGGCGCCGTGGATTTCCATGATCTGGAGCAGCACACGCTCCGCCTGCTTTGGGACGCGAAGGCGGATCGCCCGACAGCGCTCGCCGCGGAATGGCGACGCCGGTTGAAGCTGGTGTTTGTGGACGAATACCAGGACATCAATGCCGCGCAGGATCGCATTCTAACGGCGCTGAGTCGAGACGGGGCCGAGGCCAACCGGTTCCTGGTCGGTGATGTCAAGCAGAGCATCTACCGCTTTCGCCAGGCCGCGCCGCACATTTTCCAGAACTACGCCGGGCAATGGAGGCGCGATTCAACCCGGGGCCAGTCGATATTCCTGTCGGATAACTTTCGCAGTCAGGAGTCGTTGCTCAACTTTATCAATCTGCTCTTTGGCGGCCTGATGCGACGCGAGATGGGCGGCGTGGAATACGATGAGGATGCCCGGTTGAAATTCGGCGATGCGGAAGGCCGCGCCGAACGAAGCGCCGCCCGCAATCCGGGTCCTAGCGTTGAGGTGCACCTGCGGCTGAAGGAGAAGTCGGAAGTCGATGCGGATGCGCAAGACGATGACCGTTGGACCGAGCTTTCGGACACCGAAGTGGAAGCCAGATTGATCGGGCGTCGCCTGCGCGAAATGCGCGCGAGCCTGTATCGGGTTTGGGACGACGAATTGCGGGAGTGGCGGGGCGTTGATTGGCGGGACATGGTTGTCCTGCTGCGTTCTCCCAGGTTCAAAGTGGAAAGCTACGCCAAGGAATTTGCGCGGCTCGACATTCCGTTGCAGGCCAGGCGCAGCGGCTTTTTCGACAGCATTGAAGTGCTTGACCTGTTGAACCTGCTGAAGCTCCTCGACAATCCGCTCCAGGACGCGCCGCTTCTGGCGGTGTTGCGATCGCCGCTGGGCGGATTCTCCCTGGATGAATTGGCGCGGATTCGTCTGGCCGCGCGGAAGGCCCCGTTCTGGACGGCGCTGCTTCGATTTCGTGAAGCCGGAAATGGGAAGGCGTCCCCCCGGGCCGCGACCTTGCATCCCCGCGAGAACGCTCTCGTCAGGGTGGACGAATTCCTCAATCGTTTCGCTCGCTGGCGGTCGCTGTCACGGCAAGCCTCCCTGGCCCAGCGACTGGACCTGATCCTGGCAGAGACGAATTACCTGGACTGGCTGCTGACGCAGTCGCGGGGCAAACAGAGCCAGGCGAACGTGCGGCAGTTGATCTCCGTGGCGCGGCGATTCGACGAATCGCACGGACGCGGTCTCTATCGATTCCTGGAGTTCATAGAGGCACAGAGAGAGGAGGCGGGCGACATTGAGCCGGCGCCGCTCGAGACGGAGAATGCCGTTCGGCTGATGAGCATTCATCAAAGCAAGGGGCTTGAGTTCCCGGTCGTCGTCGTGGCCGATCTGGGCAAGCGGTTCAATTCCTCCGACGCCCGGAGCGGAATCATTCTCGACGAAGTGTACGGACTGTGTCCGCAAGTGAAGCCGCCGGGCGCCGACGGTCATTATCCCAGCCTGCCCTATTGGCTGGCCAGGCAGCGACAAAAAGCCGAGGCGCTGGGGGAGGAGTTGCGAATCCTCTACGTGGCTTTCACGCGCGCGCAGGACGCATTGATCCTCGCGGGCACTTGCACCGCCAAAGCCGCGCGAGAGACGTGGCCCGGTAAGGCGGCCACGGCGTCCGGCGTTCCCGATCTGCTGAAGGCGAACAGCTACCTCGACTGGCTCGGCCCGTGGTTGAAGCGAACCGCGAAATCTCCCGGCTGGACGGAGCAGGCGGCAGGCGGGAACGATCTGTGGCGGTCGAGGATATACACCGACGACGGGGAGCCACAGATAACCGTTGACGGGCAAGAACGGGAGGATGAACTGAAGAGCGAACCCCTCACTCCGGAGGAGCTTTCCAGGCTGTTGGGGCGATTGCAGTGGCGCTATCCGCATCCAGCGGCAATGCACGAATCCGCGAAATCCTCCGTGACCGCGCTCCGGCGAAAGTTCGCCGACGAAACCGACGCCGAAGCGAAATTGGCCCACTTCGTCGCGCCCTATGCTTTCGTGAGACCCGCCCGGACCGGCGATCTCGATGCCGCCGGAATCGGCATTGCTCATCATCGCTTTCTGCAAAAGGTTTCGCTGGCGACGGCGGGCGACCTGAACGGCTTGCGAAGCGAGGCAGAGCGGTTGACGCAGGCGGGATTTCTCTCTGGCGCGGAGGCCGTGGCACTCGACCTGAAGGCACTGGGGAGGTTCTGGCAGTCGGAGTTGGGCCGGGCCATTCGGGCGAACGCGCCGTCGGTTCAGCGCGAATTGCCGTTCACGGCCCGCTTTTCCTCCGCCGATCTGAAGGCCGCGCGTCTGCCTGTCGATCCCGGCCTGCCTCCGGACGAGTTTATCGTCGTTCAGGGCGTCATCGATCTGGCGGTCGTGCTGCCCGGGGAGATCTGGCTGGTCGATTTCAAAACCGACCAAATCGCCGGAGGCGACGTGGAAGAGAAAGTGGAATTGTACTCGCCGCAACTGAAGCTCTACGCGATGGCGCTGGAACGGATTTATCGGCGTCCGGTGACGGCCCGCTGGCTCCATTTTCTGGGGATCGGCCGGTCGGCGTCGGCTTGACGGTCCACTGGCTTCCTCGCGCACAAAGGGGTCATCACAAAGGGGTCATGACAACAAAGGGGTCAGTCAATGGTATTGACATATTTGCTGCTGCAGCGCAGGCTGCCGCATGGCTCGCAAGCTGCGCGTGCAATATCCCGGCGCGATTTATCACCTCATGAATCGCGGGGACCGGCGCGAACCCATCTTCAAGGACGATCAGGATCGAGAGCGCTTTCTGGCCACGTTGGGCGAAACGTGCGACAAGACCTCCTGGCAGGTGCATGCCTTCTGTCTCATGCCCAATCACTTTCATCTGGTGGTCGAGACGCCACAGGCCAATCTGGTCGCGGGTATGAAATGGTTTCTGGGCACTTACACCAGCCGCTTCAATCGTCGGCACAAAGTCTTCGGTCACCTGTTCAGCGGGCGCTACAAGTCGCTGGTCGTGGACGGCAGCGGCGATGGCTATTTGAAAACGGCATGTGATTACGTGCACTTGAATCCAGTGCGGGCGCGCTTGCTCGCGCGCGAGGAACCGCTCCACAAGTATCGCTGGAGCAGTTACCCGCTCTATCTGCAAACGCCCACGCGCCGCCCGGAGTGGCTACGGGTGGATCGCTTGTTGGGGGAGTGGCGCGTGGCGGCGGATAGTGCCGAGTGCCGCCGGCGTTTCGCGGCGGGAGTGGAAGCGCGGCGCCACGACGGGGCGGACGAGGGGTTCAAGCGGATACGGCGCGGCTGGTGTCTGGGCGGAGAAAGTTTTCGGCGGGAGTTGATGGAGCAAATTGCCGAGCAACAGGGCGCACATCATTACGGCGATGAACTGGTGGAATCGGCGGAGGAACGGGCGCGGCGGTTGATTGAGCAAGCGCTACGCAAGAAGGGGTGGACGGCGCAAGAGCTGAAGGTCCGACAAAAGGGAGACGCCTTTAAAGTACGGCTGGCGGAGGCGTTGCGAGCGCAGACGACGGTAACGGTCGCATGGATAGCCGAGCATTTGCACATGGGGACGCGTGGACATCTTACACACTTGCTCTACTGGCACCACAGGTAGGGCAGGTGAGGGCGAAAATATGCCAATACCATTGACTGACCCCTTTTTGACCCCTTTTTTGCCAATACCATTGACTGACCCCTTTTTTGACCCCTTTTTCAATACCATTGACTGACCCCTTTTTTGACCCCTTTTTCGAGTTCTCTCTTGTCTCTTGTCTGAGTTACACGGCCCGATTCAATTGACGACACAAACTCTTCGGGCATTTGTTTAGCGGACGGGACAAGGCGCTGGTGGTGGACGGGAGCGATACTCCTTCAGGCTTGGCCAAAGGCCAAGGGCATAGTCGATCGCCCTGCCCACCAAGCTTTGCGGAAGATATTCTTGTGGCAGCGAATCGCTCAATCGCTCTGAACGGTCATCCCGTCAAGGGGCGCCGCGCTACGGTTGAGATTTTTCCTGCTCCGGGTCGGCCAGTTCCTGTTCTCCAGGCTCCCCAGCCGATCTCGCAGCGCCGTCCGGCGAAACGATTACGTCGTTTGCTCCTGCGACGGGTTTCAGTTCGTCGTCCGTCGCAAGGAGAGGAAGCTCCGACGGGGGTGTGTCCTGGACAGTGTGGGTGGAACCGTGCCGCCGGCTGATCATGCTCATCGAAAGGCCGGCGTCATCCGGCTGCTTGTGGGCCTCGAGCTTTTGCAGCGTGACGAGCACCGGACGAACGAGCGTGCCCTGATAGCTGAAGCCGGTCGCGATGGTGTCCGCGACGCGCGACTCGGTGGTGGGCGAATCGTTGGAATCGGCCAGTTGATGCAGTTTGGGATCAAACGGTTCGCCGCTGATGGCCAGGAAGGGAACCAGGCCGACCCGACGGGCGGCATCGCGGCAGGCATTCTGGAAGTTGCCGAGTTGCTGCACAACGCTTGGCTGGCCGGAACGGGCGCCGGCCTGGTACAGGGCGAATACGTGGTCGAGGACGCGCACGAGGATTTGCAGCCAGTCATTTTCGGCGCGCCGAAGTTTCTCCACTTCGAGCCGGAGATGGTTCTTTTCCGCGTCGTTGGCGCGTTGAATGAAGTCGGAAAACGCGCGCGCGGTGCTGGCGACGACTTCGCCGATCTGGCGTGCGGAATCCACGGTCTTGACGGACGCGTCCTGGACATTCTGCCAGTTAGCGGTGGCATGGGCAATCTGCCGGCCGATGATCTCGATGTTTTGGATTTGAAGGACGGCGGCACGCAGGCGGTCGGCTTCGGCCAGTCTCGCGGCTGCGCGATAACGAAGCAGAAACGGAATGAGGCCCGTAACGTTTGCGGCGATCGTGCAGACGACAAAGGCCAGGATCTCCCACTGCCCCATCGGCCGATTGCTCTGCCAATAGATTAGAAATGCCGCGCCCAGGAGGAGGGCGTCGCCAACGAGGAAAGGCGCCCACGGCAGTTTCAGTTCTTTCCGCTCAGTCATAGAACCGAAAGATGTACCGGATTAAGGGGCGGCAGGCGATGGAAAAGTGAGGCGACGGGCGCCTCTAAGTTCCTTGCATCGTTTTATCATGATCGGTGGTGGAACTCGTTCGCGCAGGGCCTAGTACTTTGTAACAGCCTGCATCTGCCGGATGAATCCGGCGTTCCTGGGGCGACTTGAGGGCTAGATTCCGGGTGGAGGAAACGCCTCACATAACCCGCGCGCACGCCGAGAGGAATAGGAACGCCGGATTCATCCGGCAGCGCCAGTCATGACGACCGCTGCTCGATTCGGCCAGTCCCTTAATTCAATGGCAGTGCTCCCTTGGTTTGGGGAGAGGGCCGAGGTGGGGAAGGAGGCGACAGAGTATCCGTACGGCTGCAAGATTTTGAGATGCGTCAAAGGCATCTGGCCGGAAAGGTTGAAGGAATGATCGAATCGTGGTGAATTGGGTTGGATGCGCCGCCCATCCGTCCACATTTCGATTATCGATGAAACCTGATCCGCAGGTTGGCCGGTCGTGCCCCGTGTGCGAACGGGGCGCGGCGGACGAGGTGTTGCGGAAAGGCACGCTGCGCCTGGTGCGTTGCCGGGATTGTTCGATGGTTTATGCCGACCCGGTCGAGCCAGAGCTGGCTTCCGGACAGTTCTATGACCGGTTGGGAGTGCCGTTCTACCTTTCGCCCGACAAACTGGAGAGTGACCACGCGCCGGTCCGGTTCGAGCGCGAGTTGCGCCTGTTCCGCAGATATTGCCAGGCGGGCGCTGTTCTGGATGTCGGCTGTTCGACGGGGGCGTTCCTGTTTCAACTGAAGAGCCGTTGGCCTGGCTCGTACTTGGTGACAGGGGCGGACGTGACGGGCGCGGCACTGGATCATGCCGAGAGCCGGGGAATCGAAGTGATTCGCCAATCGGTTCTGGAGCACGATTTCGCCGATCGGAGGTTCGACGCCGTTACGTTCTGGGCCGTGATCGAGCATCTGGTTGAACCGGGGAAGTTTCTTCGCCTGACGGCGGCGATCCTGAGACCGGGCGGCCACTGTTTTGTACTCGTGCCGAACCTGAAGTCGCTGGCGGTGCGCTTCCTGGGCGGGAAGTATCG